>SLNM01000231.1 GCA_007133055.1 Lentisphaeria bacterium | reverse complement strand
TCGGAGGTCGGAGGTCGGAGGTCGGAGGTCGGAGGTCGGAGGTCGGAGGTCGGAGGTCGGAGGTCGGAGGTCGGAGGTCGGAGGTCGGAGGTCTGTCGCGCGAAGCGGTTTGGTCTGCCTCCGCGCCAACGGCGCTGCGCATACCAGACCGGGGCAACGCCCCGGGTAACGATACCGAACAATAAGTGCGCTGAAAGCGCCCCGCATAATCTTTGTCACAAAATCGGTTGACGATAGCGGGCGACGATAGCGGATTACGAGTAGGCACCCAAATCGTCCACCATAATCGTCGTCCGTACGCGTCGACCGGTTTCCTCATTCGATTAGGGGGCGTGGATGCGGTCCTGCATGGGAATATCCTCGGGGGAATCCGTGCGCTTGATCTGATCGTCCAGAAATTCGGCGAGATAATGTCGATAGTGTCTGACCAGGCGTCGGTCGTTTACGGCGTCGCCCAGTGCCCTGGCGTTCTTAACCCAGTCGCTGCCGGCGATGATAGTCAGCGGATAGCGGTCCCGAATGATGCGGGGATAGCGCTCTGGAACATACTGACTGTCTCCCAGAATAATCACTCGGCTGGGCGACAGAGCGGCCAGAAACTCGACCAGGTTTTCCTGGGGCAGCAGTTGGGCGTCCGGGTAGCTTTCCATGAAGAATAGCTGGTCGCGGCCATCCTCGTGGTTGATCAGCAGCACCGTGGCTCTGCCGCGCATCTGCGCTACTTCGGCCAGCAGCCGTGGTTTGGCGAAGTTGCCGGTAATCACCAGGGTGTCGGGCGGTCCCTGCCGAGAAAAACGGGCGAAGCGGGGCAGCCAACTGTCAGCCATGCCTGCGGCGCCGGCCAGGGTGATGCAGAGGATCATCAGAACGGAAACAAATCTTTTGCTGGACCTATTCATGGTTTAAGACTCCAAATTTTTTGTTTTTTTTGGTTTTTTATCCTCGGTCAGTGGCAAGACCGTATAATAGAGTATACAGTTACAGCGTCAATTGTCAAATGCAATCGCGATGGTAGGATTAGTTTTCTGGGATCAGCATGCAAAAGATCAACATGGGACCGAGTGTTCCTTTTTTCTCCTCGAAAGGTGCAGATGGCCCCCGGGCCGCTATTTTCCTCAGTGGGTCCGGCACCAATGCCGAGCGCATTCTTGAAAGCTGGCGTGCGGCCGCCCGTCCTCCGTTTTCCCCGGTGGTATTGGTTACGGACGCCCCGCGCACCAGTCGGGCTTGCGAGCTGGGGACAACTTTCGGGCTGCCCGTGGTGGAGAACGACATCCGCCAGTATTATCGGGACAGGGGCGAGAGCAGGTTTTCCCTGGCTACCGCCGAGGGGCGAAAAATACGCCGCGAATGGACCGACAGTCTGCGTCGTCAACTGGCGGAATTTGATATTGACTTTGGCATTCTTGCCGGCTTCATGCCGCTGACCAACATCACCGGCGACTTTCCCTGCTTAAACGTACATCCGGGAGACCTGACCTACGAGAAGGACGGCCGACGATGGCTGGTTGGCCTGCATACACTGCCAGTGGAACGAGCCATTCTCGAGGGGCTGGAGTCCATGCGCAGCAGCGTCATCGTCGCCCAGCCGTACGAAGCGGCCGGGGACAATATGGACAGCGGCCCCATCCTGGGGCTTTCCGGGCCTGTGCCGATTGACTGGCAGGGGTGTACTTTGGAGGCGCTGCGGGAATGCGCCCGCCAACGACCGGCAAACAAGCCAAAAGGCGGATTTAACGACCGCTTGCAGTGGCTGGCCGAACACAATTTGGAAAGGCTTAAAGTGAAGGGGGACTGGAAAGTTTTTCCGCGGGTGGTCTTTGATTTTGCCGCCGGGCGTTTCGCGCGCGGGCCCGAGGAAGAATTGTTTTTCGCCGTCGGAGGCAGAATGCAGCCGGTGCGGACAGTGGTATATTCGGAGGGGGGCAGGGAGATTGTGTTTCGTCAATGAAAATAGGTGTTGTCAGCGATATTCATGGCAATCTGCCGGCACTGCAGGCGGTTGTGGCCAAGCTTCAGGAGGCGCGCTGCGCCCTGGTTCTGTGCGCCGGCGATGTGGTCGGCTACGGAGCGCAACCCAGCCAGTGCATTGAAATAGTGCGCGAGCTTGGAATGATATGTGTGATCGGCAACCATGACCATATGGTCGCATATCCGGGTCGCGAGCAGTTGATGCGAAAGGAGGTCAGGATCGCCATCGAATGGAGCCGGGCCAATTTAACCAAGGAAGAAATCCAGTGGCTCGGCCAGTTGCCCAGGGAAGCCAGCTACGCGGGGTTTAACTTGGTACACGCCTCTCACGTCTTTCGCCCGGAGTGGCACTATGTTTTGGATGAGCGCAGCCTCTGCGCCAACTTTCTGTTTCAGACCTCGCCCCTGGCCTTCAACGGGCACACCCACCTGCCTGCGGTCGCCGTTCATTGCCGGGGACGCCGACCGCTTCTGATGAGACTGCAGGAGTTTGATCTGCCGCATGAGGGGCGGTGCCTGGTTAATGTCGGCTCGGTCGGTCAGCCGCGGGACCGCCGGCCGCAGGCGGCGTTTGCAGTTTACGACACTCATTCCCGGCATCTGTCCCTGGGGCGGGCCGACTACGACATCGCCGCCGCCCAGCGGGTGATCAGGGAGGCGGGGCTGCCGGCCTTTTTCGCCGACCGTCTGGCTTTGGGGCGCTAGCCTGATTAATTCATGCGAATTCAGCCAGCCACTCGCGCAGCGTGCGAGCATCGGCAATGAAGTTTTCGGGGGCGTCGTTGCGCACAAATTCCAATAAACAGGCAACCTCTCCGCCCGGTCCCTGTTCGGCGACCAACCCCAGCCAGTGCAACCATGGTTTGCGACTCTCGGCCAGCGGCAGCCGCTCCCGCGTTTCCGGGTGCCAGTTGTAGACATGGATATTCCGCAGTTGCGGCAGAATTTTGCGCAATCCCCTCTCTCTCTGCTGAACCGGGGTGCCATGCAGCGGCTGCCAGTAGCAGCGGACACCGTCGTCGTCAGTCTCGCGCATGAGTTCGGCGGCCGACTCCTCCGAATCGGTCAGAGTACCCTGGTGATATTCACAGGCCACGACCACATCCTCTTCGGCGGCCAGCGCCGCCACTCGCTTGAGATCATCGATCACCGCCCGCTTTTCCGCCGGCAATATTTGCCCCGAACCTTTTTTGCCGGCCCATACCCGAATCGTGGGTGAACCAAGAATCCGAGCGGTTCGGAGAACATCCGAAAACTCCGAGGGCGCCGACCAGCCAGCCCGATAGTAGGAACCGTAGGCGGCCACCGAAAGACCGGCCCGCTCGGTCAGCTCACGCACCGCCGCCGCCCGCTCAGGCTGGTCAGGAGGCGCATGCACGTCGCCGCCCCATTCAATCGCCTGCAAACCGGCTTCCGACACCAGATCGACCACCCGTTCCGGGGAGAGCTGGCGAAAGGTTATCGAAACCAGACCGGCCGTGAAATAAGTGACGGAAGCGGCATCCAAACCAGTAGTCGTCATGTTCAGCTCATCCTTTGAGTCAAAATTAAACAATTTTATGCCCGGATATTGGCTGCACTTTTTCCGGAGCGCGAATAATCTAGCCTGCTTAATTCACGAGCCAAGTTTGCCGCAGGCTGCCTTCACGTAATAAACGCGTTCCATTGGTCACGGCTTTGCCCTATGAGGGCGGCCTGGCGCCGCCGATCATACGTAGACGCGTCTGACCCGGCTGCCGAAGGAGCAGATGATGTCATAGGTGTTGCTGCCTTTCAGTTCGGCCCAGTCCTGGACAGTGATAGTGGTCGAGTCCCGTCCGCCGAGCAGGACGACTTCGTCTCCGACTTGCGCTTCCGGGGCGGGGTCGAGAGCGACGGTGCAGTAGTCCATGGACACCCGCCCGATAATCGGGCATGGCCGGTTGCGGATCAGAGCATAGCCGCGGTTGGAAAGAGCGACCGGCAGGCCGTCGTCATATCCTGCGGGGACTGTGCCGACCATGGTTGGCCTCAGCAATCGGTAGGTGTGTCCGTAGCCGATGGCCATGCCCGCCGGCAGTCTTCGCACCTGCGCCAGGCGAGACTTCAAACTGAGGGCGGCGTGCAGTTTATAGGCGCGACCGCCGGAAATGTCGAAGGCGCCGTAGAGATTGATGCCGCAGCG
>SLNM01000168.1 GCA_007133055.1 Lentisphaeria bacterium | reverse complement strand
TGCAAACTATATTAAGCTACGGCATCGCACATAGACTGCAATCTGCTACAGGAAAGGAGATTTATGATGGATATTTTCTCATTTGCCCGGCAAAAAGAGGAAGCGGCGGAAAAGACCTATCGCCAACTGGCGGAGCAGGCGGACACTCCCGGCCTGCGGCATATATTCACCTACCTGGCCGATATGGAGCACCGTCATGCCCAGGTGGTTTCGGCCATGAGCGAAGGTGCCGATGCCGACCTTGAGGAACCATCCCTCGACCAGGCCCAGTCGATGTTTAATCGTCTGGCCGCGGACAAGGACCGGGTGCTGGGGGAGCAGCGTCGCCAGGTGGATGTCTACAAGCAGGCTTTGCAGATGGAGAAGGATAGCTTGCAATTCTACCGGGAGCAGGCGAGCCAGACGGAGAGCGAGGAAAACCGAATGATTTTTCAGCAGTTGGCCGAGCAGGAGAAAATGCATTATATCCTGGTTGACAACATGGTGCAGTTTGTGATGCAGCCGGAGGTGTGGGTCGAGTCGCCTGAGTTTTCCCATATCCTCGACAAGTATCGGGGCACTGATTATTATCCCGGTATGATGGAGTATGACATCTGATGACGCGGCGCGCAGGCCAGCCGGAACATTCCGATTTAACCATTCTGGGCGGCAGTGCCCGGACCCGCTATCCGGGCGCTCCCGAGCAGGCCCGGCTGGAAACCTTCGCCAATTGTCATTCCGACAGGGACTACTGGATCACTTTCGAGTGCCCGGAATTCACCTCTCTGTGTCCGGTGACCAGGCAGCCGGATTTTGGCCGCATTGTCATTCGTTACATCGCCGACCAGCGGTGTTTGGAGAGCAAGGCGCTCAAGCTCTATCTTTTTTCATTCCGCAACCATCATGTATTCCACGAGGAAACGGTGAACCGGATACTCGACGACTTGGTGGCCGCCTGCAGTCCCCGTGAAATGGAGGTTGAAGGCGAGTTCAATCCACGGGGTGGGATTGCCATCAAGGTTATTTGTCGGTATCGTCGCGGGCAATGATCACTCTGCGAACACTCTTGCGTCAGGGGGAGCGTGAGCTGTCAGCGGCCGGTCTCGGGAACAGTCGTTGCGAAGCACGTTGGCTGCTGGAGTATGTCACCGGCCTTTCGTCAGCCTCCCTTTTTGTCTCCCTTAACCAGGTCTGTGCCCCGTCATGGCAACTGAAGTACCGTCATCTGCTACGGCGTCGCGTGCTTGGCGAGCCATTGCAGCATCTTCTAGGCGCCGTTGATTTCTACGGTTATGAACTGACTGTAGGCAGGGGGGTGCTGATTCCACGCCCGGAAACCGAATGTCTGGTGGAACTGGCTCTGGCACGCTACCCGGGACGGGGCATGGTTTGCGATCAATGCACGGGCAGCGGCGCCATTGCTCTGGTTTTGGCCGACCGCCTGCCGGGGCGGCCGACAGTGGTGGGGGTGGACATTTCCCGGCAGGCGCTGGCGTATGCCGGCGCCAACCGGCGCCGCCACCGGGCTGACAGTGTTCATTTGGTTCAGAGCGATTTGTTTAAGGCATTTGTTCCCGGCTCCAAATTCAGCATGATCACCGCCAATCCTCCTTACGTGGATGTCGACGAACTGCGAAGTTTGCCGGTCGAGGTTCGCGATTATGATCCGCCTTTGGCTCTGCTGGCCGGCGAGCGTGGACTGTCGATGGTTTCACGGGTGGTGCGAGAGGCACGCCAACATCTTATGGCACAGGGATGGCTGCTCTGTGAGATCGGGGAGACTCAGGCGGCCGCGGTGGAGCAATGCATGGATGAGTGCGGGTATCGTAATATCACCGTGGCCGGCGATCTTGCCGGTCGGCCGCGTATCGCGGTGGGACAGGCATGATTTTGGCAGTTGCAAACCTGCGGTGCAAGGCTATGTTATCCGGCATCGGGTGGCGGATGCTGTATTGAGTCTGAACTAACCTGATTAATTCATGCTAATTGTGTGAGGAGATGGCTCTTCCTGCACTTTTGTTGTCGTGATTCCATTAAAACAACAGGGAACTGTATAGATGCCGACGTATGAGTATAAATGCAACGATTGCGGGGGAACATTCGAGGCTTTTCAAAGTATGACGGCCGCGCCTTTGAAGGTTTGCCGGCAATGCGGCGGACATCAGGTGAAGCGGCTGTTGGGCAGCGGTGCCGGGATTATCTTCAAGGGTAGCGGGTTTTACGAGACCGACTACCGGAAAAAAACGCCTGCGGACAGCAAGGGCGGCAATGGCGGCAAAACCTCCTCCTCCGGAGAAGCGGCATCGAAGTCCGAGGCTGCAACCGCCAGGAATAGCGCTGCCAAGAGCGGTCAGCCGACGGCCGCCGAATAATGGCCGTATTCACATAAAATCAATATTCTGTGCTGCATCGAGGTGGCAACCATGCTAGTTTGTCCGAATTGTAAAACAGAAAACCGAATTGGTACTATTTTTTGTCACGGTTGCGGTGAGAAGCTGGATGTTTCCCACATGCGTCCGCCCAGCCGTTCGGAGCGGCGTGGCGGTCCGAGTTTCTGGCGCAAACTGCCGCGCCGACTGCTGGCGCTGGCCGCACTGGCCGCGATAGTCTATGGCGGGGTGCTAATTTTCACTCCGCTCAATTTGAGCGAGGAAAACGTGTCTCCGGGGCGAACTGACGAACTGTGGCAGCTCTTCCAAATGGTGGGTCAGCATCATGCCGAGGTGGCGGGTCGGGAGTTTGTCATTGACGCGGCCGAAGCCAGCGCGCTGTGCAATCGTATTCTGGCTCTGGACGAAGACGCACCAAGAGGCAGCGGCGGCGCTATGGTGCCGGAGAAAATTGACCTGGAATTTCTGCCTGACAACCGGGTCAGAGCGGTCATCCGTTACAGGGTGTTTGGTCGTCTGACCAGTGACACCGTGCTGGCCGGGCGTTTATACCTGCCGGAAGGCTCGAATCAGGTTCAGTTTGAAGCCGAGCACTGGCAGCTTGGCAGGATGAAAATGCGCTGGCGTTTCCGGGATTTGGTCACCGGTCGCTTCGAACAGCAGTTCGGCGACCGTCCGGAACTTGACCGGGCACGCCGCCGAATTGCGCAGGTGCAAACCAGTCGAAACCAGGCCAGGTTCACCATCGAACCGCTACCGCCGCAACCTTCGGTTCGGAGCCGTCAGCGCGAGGACACCCGAGCCCGGGAACCGGATCGAACTAGCAGGGACAGAGACTTGGGTGAACAGCCTAGCCTGCGCGACGACAGAGGAGCGCGGCCGCGGCGGGCTCCGCGAGACGACAGCCGGGGACTGGGGGACAGACCATCTCTACAGGACGGCGGCAGAGGACTGGGGGACGGTCCATCTTTGTAACACAGTAAAAAATAATCATAGGCGTTTGAGCTATGGAACGACAGGCTGAAATCAGCAGAGAGACCAAAGAGACAAAAATCGTTTTGAATCTTTGTCTGGACGGCAGCGGTGAAACGGAGGTCAACACCGGACTGCCCTTTTTCGACCACGTTCTGGTGGGGTTTGCCCGGCACGGTTTTTTCGACCTCCAGTTAAAAATTGATGGGGATTTGCAGGTGGATGCCCATCATGTTCTGGAGGATGCGGGCATTGTACTGGGGGCGGCGATCGCAAAGTCGGTCGGTGACAAGGCTGGGGTAAGGCGCTTCGGCGCCGCCTTGATTCCCATGGACGATGCTCTGGCCCAGGTGGCGCTCGATTTGTCGGGCCGGCCTTTCCTTTGCTATGAGCTCAAGGGAGTGGAGAGGCTGCAAGTGGGCGGGCTTAGTGTGCGATTGTTCCGAGAATTCTTTCAGGGACTTGCCAATCGCGGCGCCGTAAACCTGCATATTACTTTGCTGGCCGGCGATGAGCCGCACCACGCGGTGGAGGCGGTTTTCAAGGCGTTTGGGCGGGCGCTGGACGCGGCCGTGCGGATTGAACCCAGAAATCAGGGGGTGCCCTCGACCAAGGGGATTCTCGACTAGGTCGTCTTCGTAAAGCGAAAATTTAAAAGTTGTGTCAAGCTTTTGGATTGGAGACGGCGGGTCTCCGCCGTTGATCACCGTCCGAGGCCGGACGGCTCCAGGTCGTTCCATTTGGGTTTGCAATTGCAGCCTCTGCACCAACGGTGCTACGCATACCAGACCGGGGCAACGCC
>SLNM01000125.1 GCA_007133055.1 Lentisphaeria bacterium | reverse complement strand
GGTCGTTTAAGCGGGCCGGGTAAGGGTATATCGGGATCGCAATCGGTATCGAGTTTTGGTTCTTCATAGATGTCTGTAAAATCAATGGTCTCGCCTGATTGACATCCCCGCTTTGTCTGACTATGTTTTGCACATCGGGTGACTTCGAAAAAAAAGAACAGCCAGTGGTCGTCATGAGGACTGGGAAGATTTGGAACATCTGCCTTGACAGGGAAATCAGCATTTGCAGCGAAGCTTCCGCTTCAAAGGATTGATTCGAAGCGCTCGGTCGAAGTGCTTCGGGGCGAGGCTTTGACTGGCTGGGAGAAGTATTTCACTGACGAGTCCAGGCGTTGCGGGTGGGCCGATGCACTGGCATTTCCGCGGGATGCCGAGGAGGTGTGCGCGGTGGTTGAGGAGGCGGCCGGTCGGGGCTGGCCGATCACCGTCTCCGGTGGTCGCACCGGGATCGTGGCCGGGGCTGTGCCCGAGGGCGGATTGGTGATCAGCCTGGAGCGGATGAACCGGGTGCTTGGCATGGGGCGTACGGACGATGGCACCGTTACTGTCCGCTGCCAGGCCGGGGTAACCTTGCAGGAGTTGCAGACTGCTCTGGGCCAAGGCAGCTTTGCCGATTCCTCCGACTGGGACGAGGAGAGTCGTCGGATACTGGCGCAGCTTCGGCATGAACCCTGCTTTTTTCCGCCTGACCCGACCGAGACAAGTGCTTCGCTTGGCGGCGTGGTGGCCTGCAACGCCTCGGGCGCCCATTCCTTCGGCTACGGTCCGACCCGCAACTATATTCAGGGATTGTCAGTAGTTCTGGCCGATGGCGGGCTGCTGCAACTGTCCCGCGGCCAGGTGGTGGCAGGTGAGGGGGGCAGTTTTGCCAGGACTTATGATGACGGTCAATCCCGGCGGCTGCGGCCGCCCCGCTATCGTCTGCCGCAGACTAAGAACGCCGCCGGGTACTTCTCTGCTTCCAGGCTTGACTTGATCGATCTTCTGGTGGGCAGCGAGGGTACGCTGGGCATAATTGCCGAGGTCGAGCTGCGCTTGCGTCGGCAACCGCCATTTTCTTCGGCCGCCATGATTTTTCTCCCCGCCGAGGCAGCCGCACTGGAATTGGTCGGCAAGCTGCGTCGAAGCAGGCATGAAACAGGGTTGGTGGCGGTTGAATATTTCGATTGTCATTCCCTGAATTTCCTGCGCGAACACCGCCGGCAGCTCGGTGCGACCTCCGGCGTTCCGGAGTGTCTGCCTGAGGTGGCGGATTGCGCGCTTTACTTGGACTTGACGGCAGCGGCCGAGGAACTGCCGCGTACTCTTGAGACTGTGCGGAGGGAGGCGTTGTCGGAAGGCGCCGACCCGGCTCTTTGCTGGTCGGCGCACGAGAACGATGAGCGGGAACGGCTGCGCCTTTTTCGACATGCTCTGCCGGAGGCGATTAATCAGCGTATTGCCGCCGTGCGCCGGCGCTATCCGGAGGTAACCAAGCTGGGTACCGACATGGCGGTTCCGGACGACCGGCTGGCGGACATGGTGCGGCTGTATCGGCAGTCTTTGCAGCGGGCAGGTCTTTGCGGGCTGACATTCGGGCATATCGGCGACAACCATTTGCATGTCAACATACTGCCGGAGAATCCGGAGGAATATCAACGCGGGCGCAAACTATATTTGGAACTGGCCCGGGAAGTGGTGGCGATGGGCGGCACTCCGGCGGCCGAGCACGGCATTGGCAAGTTGAAGAAAGACTTTCTGGAACTGCTGGTGGGAGCGCGGGGGTTGTCGGAAATGCGTCGTGTGAAAGAGTTCTTCGACCCCGATTTTCGTTTGGGACAAGGGACCTTGCTGGAATGAACATTGCAGTTTGCCTTAAACAAGTGCCGGACACAGTCGATCTCAGACTTGACCCCGAGACCAACACTCTGATGCGCGAGGGGGTGGCGGCTGTGCTCAATCCATTGGACGCCTTCCCGCTCGAGGCCGCTCTGCGTTTGCGCGAAGAGCGGGGCGGCGGGATTACCGCGCTAAGCATGGGGCCACCGGCGGCCACGCAGGTTCTGCACAAAGCTCTGGCCATGGGCGCTGACCATGGCGTTCTGCTCTCAGACCGCGCCTTTGCCGGCTCCGACACCTGGGCCACCTCGCTTACCCTGGCCCGGGCTCTGGCCATGCTCGGACCGTTCGACCTGATCCTATGCGGCAAGCAGGCGGTCGACGGCGACACCGCCCAGGTCGGACCGGGCATCGCCGCTCATTTGAACCTGCCTCAGATTACCAGTGTAACCAAGGTTGAAACTGTGTCCCAGCATCGTCTGCGCCTGGAGCGGATGTTTGACGACGGCACCGCCGTCGTGGAGGTTGACTGCCCGGCGCTGCTGACCGTGCTCAAGCAGGCCAACGAACCGCGCCTGCCCTCGCTGGCGGGGCGACTGCGGGCCTATCAGGCCGATATCCAGGTGCTTGATGCGGCCGCCCTGAAACTGGACCCCGCCACCATTGGTCTCGAGGGGTCTCCGACCCAGGTCAACCATGTTTCCTCACCCCCAGGCACACGCCGGCAGCGTCGCATTCAAGGAGACGAAGCCGAGGCGGTTCGCGGCCTGCTGGATATTATAGCCGAAAAAAACCAGGCAGCGAGGACGCAATGAATATTGTACAGCGAATTCGGCAGGCGAATCGGGGCTTCGAACATCATCCGGCGGTGATCGATGGGGACCGGGTTTGCACCTACGGTCAAATGATGGCGCAGGTTGATGTCCTGCGTCGACAGTTTGCCGAACTGGGAATTGGCGACCGGGACCGGGTTGGTTTTCATTGCGAGGACGGTCTTGACTACATTGTGGCCGGGCTGGCGCTGCTGGCGACCGGTGCGGCAATAGTGCCGCTGGCGGTTTCGCTGACCGAGGCGGAGATCGCACAAACAATTGCCCGCATGGATGTTACAGGGGTGGTCAGCCAAATGGCCGCGATCAATGCCCGGGCTTGCGATTTGGGGGAGCCGGTTCGGGTTGGCGACCAACGGTGCGCCGGCGAGTTCCTGTGGCGACCGCGCCCCGCCGCCGCCGACCCCCCCTACGCCCTGCAAAAGCTCGATGCCGCCTTCATTCGGTTCTCCTCCGGCACCACCGGTGCCAGCAAGGGCATAGTCCTTTCCCACGACACCATATACCAGCGCACCGAAGCGGCCGATCAGGGGTTGCAAATACAGCGCGACGACCGTATCCTGTGGGTGCTCTCAATGAGTCATCATTTTGTTGTTTCCATACTGCTGTTTCTCCGCAAGGGAGCAACCATAATCATTGGTCATCGGGATTTTCCCGCCTCGGTGGTGGAGGCGGCCCGAAGCCGGGCGGTTACATTCATTTACGCCGCCCCATTTCACTATCATCTGCTGGCCGCCGATCCGGCGATCACGAGCGACAGTCTTAACCGGGTTAGGCTGGCGATTTCCACCGCCATGAAACTGCCGCCGGAGACGGCCGCCGCCTTTCAGGCCAAATTCGGGTTCGCCCCGGCCGAGGCCTACGGCATCATCGAGGTGGGATTGCCCTTCATCAATCTTGGGGATCACCGCGGAGCCAGCGCTTCCGTGGGCAGGATGCTTCCAGCTTATGAGCTGCGCCTTGATCAACGGGACGAACAAGGAGTGGGCGAGGTGATGCTGCGCGGCCCGGGCATGTTCGACGCTTATTTTTCACCATGGCAGTGGCGTGATGACTGCCTGGACAATGGCTGGTTCAGAACCGGCGATCTCGGACGGCTGAACGAGGAGGAGGAATTGGAGCTGGTCGGACGGGTGAAAACCGTGATCGTGTGCGCGGGCATGAAAATATTCCCCGACGAAGTGGAAAGCGTGCTCAACACTCATCCGCAAGTGCGGGAATCGTTGGTTTTCGGGGTCGAGCACGGTGCCTACGGACAGATTCCGCAGGCGGCCATTGTAACCAATGCGCCGGTCGAGGATCCGCGCGAGCTTTGGCGGAGTCTGAGACGCCGTTGCTATGCAAGTCTCTCATCCTACAAGGTTCCCAAGGAGTTCAGCCTAGTGCGGGAACTGCCAAAAACCAGCAGCGGCAAGCTGCGCCGCCATGGACCACCGCCGCCAAATGCATGCGGTTAACCGATGCCAGAACCAATTTTTCGTCGCGCGATGCGCTTTGGAGTGCGGTAACTTG
>SLNM01000154.1 GCA_007133055.1 Lentisphaeria bacterium | reverse complement strand
TTTGGGATTAACCTGCTTAATTCGCATGAATTAACCAGCGTTAAAGCTTCTCGACCACCGACAGGGGAACTCCGAGTACAATTTCATCCTGGTTGAACTTGCGAATCCAGTCTACCGGCAGTTGTTTGGATTCGGTGAAAACTTGTCCCTCGGATATAATGATATGGGTGATTTGTTCGTTGTCATCGGTCAGGAATTCTTCCAGGCGGCCTAAGGCAACCGAGTCGGCGGTCATTACTTCCGCCCCTTTGCGCAGGCTCACTTCCCCGTCTGGGATTGCCACCTCCGGTTCGGGCGGAATCGGTCCGATTCCCGGCGGGATCAGCGAAGTCAGACCGGCCCCGCCAAACTCACCGGTCGGGCGGCGCCACACCGCGCCGCCAACCCCGTAGCGGTCGATAAATGCCTCGTCCTCCAAATCAACATACTGATCCTCCAGATAGGCCTGGCTGGCCCGCTCCGCTTCCTGGGCGGTAAGGTTTAATTTTACCGCCCCCTCCGCAGTCGTCTGCAAGTGTTCGGCGGAAACCACCCGGTCGTGGCTGAAAAACAACCCTTGCCGAACTACTAAATGGGTGACTATGCGATGCCTGGGGTCAACAATCAATTCCTTGATCTGGCCTAGATTCTCTCCATCGCTTGACACTACTGACATACCGTATGAAAGTTGCATTCCCCTGATCCCTTATTTTAGTCTGTTTTTCCGAACATTTTTTTTCGGTGAACGACGGCGCAGCTTCGCGTTACTGGTCGTCATAGTTCCCGGTAAACCCACTTTCCGGCGACCGCCGTTGCCTTGACCTGGCCCCGGCATTCGAACCCTGCAAACGGCGTGTTACGGGCCCGCGACTGCATGTTCTCGAGGGTAATCGTGTGCTGTTCGCCGGGGTCAATGACAACCATGTCAGCCACTGCCCCCGGGGTCAGGGTGCCGCCGGGCAAGTTCAGGATGCGGCGCGGCCCCGCGGTAAACCTGGCCAGAACCGAGGGCAGGGGCATGCCCCGGCGGTGATGCAGCTCGGTCAGGCAGAGAGCGACCGCGCTTTCCAGGCCGACAATCCCATTGGCGGCGTCGGCCAGACATTTTTGCTTGTCCGCCCGAGTATGGGGTGCATGATCGCTGGCTATAGCCTCCACATCCCCTTGCATGACTGCCCGGCACAGTGCTTCGCGATCCTGCTCGGCACGCAAAGGCGGATTCATCTTGGCGTTGGCTCCGTGTTCGAGTACCGCCTGCTCTGTCAGTAGCAGGTGATGCGGAGTGGCCTCGGCCGAGACCGGCAGTCCCCGGCTTCGGGCCCAGCCGGTCAAGGCAACCGAAAACTGACTGCTCAAGTGCTGCAAATGCACCGGGCATCCGGTTTCCGCCGCCAAAACGATGTTTCGAGCCACCACGGCATCCTCGCTGCTGCGCGGCTTGCCCGGCAGCCCGAGCCGGCGGGCGACCGTGCCATCGTGCAGGACACCGTTCCCGGCCAAAGCTGCGTCCTCGCAATGATCAAGAATAACCAATCCGCAGTGTTTGGCCAGCAGCATTGCCTGCCGCATCAACTGGTTGTCGCACAAGCAAAGTCCGTCCTCGGAGAGCGCCACTGCACCGGCCTTTCTCAGCGCGGCGAAATCAGTCAGCTTCCGTCCTTCCTGACCCATGGTCAGAGCCGGGCAGGCCAGAACCCGTACGCAAGCATCGGCCCGGCATCGGCTTTGCAGGTCTGCCAGCGCCTCCGGCGAATCCAGCGGGGGATCGGTGTTGGGCATTGCCAGCACCGTCGTGAATCCTCCGCGGGCTGCCGCCCGGGTGCCGCTGGCAATACCCTCCCGATCCTGTCCGCCGGGCTCGCGAAGATGCACATGCATGTCAATCAGGCCGGGACATACCACCAGCCCCGCCAGATCCCATTCCGGGCACGCCCCGGAGCCGGGCTTGGCGGTGTCCGACCGGGCAACCCGGCCATCGACCACCGCCAAATCGCCAATTTCATCGCGACCGGTGGTCGGATCAATAATTCGCCCGTTGCGAAGGATGAAGGAATGGTCAGACATTCGTCCCACAATATTTGGAGTACGTCAAGCACGCCCGCTATCGGTTTACGGCTGCAAGCTGCCGATCTCACGCATACTGGCGCATTTCGTGGCGAAGTTCATGAATTAATCAGGTCGGCCTGAATCACTGATGCTAGAAAAGAAAGTTAATCCCGACCGTGAACTGCGCCTGATTCAGGTTTACCTCCTGGGAAATATCCTCCCCTGTCACTTGGCCTTCCAGGAAATTATACCGGTACTCTCCGAACATCTCCCATCTGGGGGCAATCTCCAAGTTCACACCGGCTCCCAGGTGGTAGCCAAGTTTGTTGTCGATATCCACCCCCAGCCCATTGCTGTCGAGATTGAGGAAGTTATAGTTGACTCCGCCAAGCAGGTAGCCGTGCAGGCGGTCGGTCATCCGAACTCTGCCGACCAGAGAGGCGGCAAGGTTGGTGATGGAAATCCCGCTGGTCGGCTGGCCATCCCAGGCGCTCAGAGTGACCTCGTCGTTGGCCAGCCTGGTCAGGGACAGCGCAATGGCGATATTGGGCGAGGCGGGAATTTCAGCCTGGGCTCCCCATCCCACCGTCGAGCCATCCAAATCGCCGGGGCCGGTGGAGTAGAATGCGCGAAGACCGGCTCGGAACCATTCCAGTTGCTGGGACCAAGCGGTGCCGACGTTGACACTTAGAACTGCTGCCACGATTACGACGATTGCCTTTTTCATCTTCGATTGCTCCCTTTTGTTTTGGTTGGTGCGGGATTTGGCGACTGAGGCGCAAACCCCAAGGATTCAGAAAAACCCTGCAACTTTGCATGCCCCTGCAATTCGCCGTCCTGCCCGCTTAATGCCTGCCAATTCAGCCATGCATGATTACATGGCAAACTTGGCCTGCGGAATATGCAGACTAGGACCATCCGCAAAGGATGGTTCAACTTAACTATTAATTTGACGGATGCAAGCCTCCGCTTGCAATCAAGGTCGGCAGTGACTATGTTAAAACAACGACACGACAGAGTAAAATTTGGAAGACTCCAGTGAAAAACGTTTTTGTTCTCAGCCTGAGTCTGGGTTTTACCTGCCTGCTTGCCGGGCTGGTTCTGACCTGGGCCAATGATCTTACCGCCGAGCCTCGGGAGCGTGCGCGTCTGGCGGAACGGTTCGCCGTCATGCGCGCGGTTTTTCCGGAGTGTGTCTTCAGCGAGGAGACCGCCCCGGCCAGGGTGTCAACCGAGTACGGGGACTTCGCCTTCTTTCCTGCTCGGCAGCAGGATGGTCAACTGGTGGGGTTTGCCGCCTTTGGCCAGAGCGATCAGGGATACGGGGGGGGTGTCAGGGTCATGGTGGGGTTGGAAATCGACCCTGCCGCCGTGCGCCAGGTGGCGGTGGTCGAGCATTCGGAAACGCCCGGCCTGGGAACGCGTGTAACCGAGCGGCGCGAACCCAGAAGGCTGGCCGATCTGTGGCGCTCGGAACCGTCCGCGCCGGAACCGGAACAGCAACGGCTGCCGCCCAATCAGTACCTGGATCAATTTGCCGAACGACCAGTCCCCGAGCAGGACACTTTTTTTCGACTGATACCGGCCGACGAGACGATCCGCCAACCGCGAACCGAGGTTCAGGCAGTCAGTGGCGCCACGGTCAGCAGCCAGGCGGTGGTGGATGCGGTGAACCGAACCCTCAAAGCCTATCGCCAACACCAGGCCGAGATTCTCGGGCAGGCAAACCAGGCCGGCTTCACAAGACGAAACTCTGACAAATAATCGAACGAGTTTTCGGAATGAGAACGGCGTTCCTGGGTTCTGGGTTCTGGGTTCGCGACAAACAACATCCCCGGAGGGATGGTTCACCGGGACACCGCGAGCATACCTGCCATGGAACCCTTCGCCCGTAAGCGTAGCCCGGTTTCCCTGTTTCGACAAGGTTCGGGGCAAGGCGGACGGCTTGCCGCCGCCTTCAATTGTCCCCCTGCGCCAACGGCGCTGCGCATACCAGACCGGGGCAGCGCCCCGGGAAACGATGTTAAACAACATGTGCGCTGAAGGCGCCCAGCATAATCTTCGTGTTCCTTCGTGGTGAAATCGGTCCTGTTTCGATGCCAATGCCGATAGCGACCCCGATCCCGATTATGCTTCGCCGACGGTGTCCATCAGTGGTTAAAAAAGTTCC
>SLNM01000135.1 GCA_007133055.1 Lentisphaeria bacterium | reverse complement strand
GAGCCAGGCTGCGCTGATATTCCCGCCGCACCCGTCCGGTGCATTCCTCCACCAGCCGGATCAGTTGACTGTGGTCGGCCTGCGCCCCCAAAAGCCGGCGGGCCACGCCGGTCAGCTCCTCCTCGGTCGTCGGCAGCGAGTGGATTTGACGGTCCTCGAAGATTTGCAGGCAATGTTCGAGTCGACGCAGGAACAGGTAGTCGGCGACCAACTGCTCGGCTGTGTCGGCGGGTATGGCGCCCGTGCGCGCCAGTTCCCGCAGAGCGGTCAGAGTATGCCCGGTCAGCAGCCCGGGGTGGGCGGAGAGCAGTTGCAATTGCCGGGCCTGGACTAAAAATTCGATGTCGCGCAGGCCGCCCCGGCCATTCTTCACGTCAATCCCATGCCGAATAGTCCGATGGTTCGCGTTTTTTATGGCGCTCTGTCGCATTCGTTCAATCGAGTCGGCGATTTCTCCGGCTAAGCGAGGCTGCGCTATGATCGGCGCTAAACGCTTCGCCAGTTCTCCGCCCAAGTCTAGGTTTCCGGCAATTGGACGCAGCTTCAACAACGCTTGAATCTCCCACAGCCCCGCCGATTTTTGGTAGTACTCAACCAGGCTGTCCAGGGTATGCACCAGCTCGCCGGACGTACCGTAGGGCCGCAGGCGCAGATCAACCCGGTAGGCGTAACCCTCTCCGGTATGTCGGTTCAAAGCGGCGCAGACCCGCTCCATCATCGGCCCGAAGACACGTTGTTCCTCCTTGGCATCCACCCCCGCCGGCTGTGGCCGGCAGACCGCCAGCAGATCGATGTCCGAGCTATAGTTCAGCTCGCCGCCGCCAAGCTTGCCAAGGGCGAGGATGCAAAAGCGCTCGGTCACGGCTGAAAAGTCAGCAATCTCCGGGTGCTCCGCCATCATTTCTCGCTGCACCTGCTCCAGGGCCACCTGTAATACCGCCTCGGCCAGGTGGGACAGCTCGGCAATGATTTCCTCGGTTGAAAGGTGCAGACAAATATCGCGGGCGCCAATGCGCAGCAGTTCCCGCCGTCGAATGATCCGCAACTGATCGAGCCACTGTTCCTCATTCTCCCGCGCCTCATCGGTGCAGGCACGCAGATCCCGTTCAATTTCCTGCCGCGTCCGAAATTCATGCAGCACCTCGGGCCTGGTCAGCCAGTCGAGAAACTGTCGGTTACGCGCCAGGGTGTCGGCCAGAAACTGACTGGCGGAAAAGATGGCCAGCAGAATTTCCAGGCGGCGCGGCTGCGACAGCAGCATGGAATAGTAGGCGGCCTGGGCCTCCTGTTCGGCCATGAATTTCTCCCAGTTATTGAGAGCCAGATCGGGGTCCGGCTGGTGCCGCAGCAGATCACAGGCCAGAATGGCCAGTCGTGCGAAGGTTTCCCGGCTGCCGGGATAGCGGCAGAGTCGGCGCAGGTTGACCAGTGCCCGCTCGGGATTGCGGTAGCCGGCCTGGCGGAGGACCTGGCGGGCCAGCTCGTGGTTGAGATTGTCGGAGAGGACCAAATCGGCAATGTTGCCGACGGCCGGCCCCGGCAGGGATTCGCGCCCGAAATGACGTTCGACAAAGATACGTACCGCAGCGGTCCAGGTGTCGAAATCAAGCCGCAACTGCTGGGCGGCACTTAAATCTTCACCGCGCCGATAGCCCATGCGTCGGGCCAGGTGAGTGAATTCGTCAGACTCGACTGCGGGCAGGAACAGGTCGCGCGCCGAACCGCGCAGCATGCGCAATCCATTGATCAGGCGGCGCAGGAAATCGTAGGCGCTGGTCAGTCGCCTGCTTTCCTCGTCGCTGATCACACCCGCCTCGGCCAGCGCGGACAGAGCCTGGTGCAGGCGGGGGGTGCGCAGTGCGGCGCTGTCGCGCCCATACATCACCTGCAGGATTTGCACATCGTATTCGAGATCAACCAGTCCGCCGGGGCTGAATTTGGCATTGACTCGTCCTTCCTCGGTTTTTTCGCGAAACTGCCGGGCCCGCAGCTCGCGCAGCTCGGCCAGGTCAATGGAGCGCGAGAAATAAACGATGTCGTCCCGCATGCGTTCCACCCGTTCGCCCAGCTCCCGGTTGCCGACCAAGCGCCGCAGACGGACCAGAGCCAGGCGCTCGAATGAATGGGCGCCGCCGCCCTGACCGTAGTAGCGGCAGAAGCTCTCCAGGCTGCAGGCCAGAGAGCCATCGTTGCCGTGCGGGCGAAGTCGCAAATCAATATTGAAAATTCCCGCCTGCTTGGACTCGATCAGCCAAATAATTTGCTGCACCATATTATTGAAGAATTCGGGGTTGCCAATCCTGCGGTCTCCGTCGGTCTGCCCGTTGTCGCTGTAGACCAGCAATAGCTCGATGTCGGAGGCGTATCCGAGCGCGGCTCCGCCCATCTTGCCCAGGCCGAGAATGGCATATTCAGTTGCCAGGCCGGCAACCGTGCGAGGGGTTCCGTGTTTCTCGCTCAAGTACTGAAAGGCGATCGCCGCCGCCTCCCCGACCACCGCTTCCGCCAACCGGGTCAAAGCCGCCGCCATTTCCTTGAAGTCGACCTCCGGGGTCAGAATATGATCGAGGTCGATCATGAAAATCTCCCGGTCCTTGAATTCGTTCAAACGCCGCTTCTTCTCCTCCAGTGTGTCGGCTCCGGCGACCGCCCGGGAGAGCTGTCCGGCCAGCTCGTCAGCAGTCCGCGAGAAACGGCGGCCCTGAACCTGCGGAGCCATCATCGGCAGCAAAGACTCATACTGCTGGCGAATAAAATCCTCCCACATAAAGTCGCTGGCTCCGAGCAACCTAGCCAAGTCCTTTAGGATTCGGGGTTCGGCCAGAAAGTCGGTCCACTTCCCCTGTTCCGGCAGACTCAGGATGTCATCGAGCATGCGCTCAAACCGGCAGAGTGCGTCGAACGGGTTTGGACTGGCTCCGAGGAAGTAGGTGAAATGCTTGGTCATCAAGGCCGACAGCTTGATTCGGTTCAGCCGTTGGTCATCCTGGATCGGTTCGCCGTTGCCGTCGACAATATCGATTTCATCCTCGATCCGAGACCCGAGAGTGCGAATTTTAACCTGTTCGATCGAGAGGTTGCGCAGCGCCAGCGCGTTGCTGAAGGCGTAGAGGAAGGCGGGCGTGTCCTCAGACACCACTTTCAGCCGGGTGAACGGTCCGGCCTGATTGTCGACATCGATGGAGACAGGCGCGATGGACGGCCCGGATTGCGCCTCCAGGGCGGCCAGTCTTTCGGCCACCATCTCGTCAACTTTGCGTTTGGCCTGCTGCCGCTGGCCGGAGGTTTCGAGCAGCAGGAAAATGGCGCGAAACTTGTCCCGCAGCAACTGACGCCATTTCTCCATCGGCATCGAGGTTTGGTGCAGAATGCAGGAGAAATGATCGACAATGCGGCGCCGGTGTCCCGTGGTCGCCCGGCGGTCGGTCAGACGGTGGCGGGGCTGGCGCGGCGCGGCGGCGGTTGCAGGGGCGTAGGTGAAAATGTCACCCGCCACAATATTCAGCTCGGCACTGGCGAGAATGCCGGTGACAATGGCAAAGACCGCAGGATGGTCATAGGCCAGCACAGTGCATTCAACCTGGTTCGCCTCTCCATCATCAAGAATCAGCTCCACCGGGTTGTCCGCCGACAAACGACTTAGCGCGGATGCATGGGCCGCCTGCCGCGAAGCGGAAAAGCGGGCGAAATAACGGGCCGGCAGTCGTGCCGCGAAGTCGCGCAGAAAATCCTCGCCCAGGCCGGGCAAAGATTTCCGCAACCGCCGTATTCTGTCCTGGCTGGAGTCGCTCATAGTCCGGGAGGAACATTTCTTCAACTGGTGAACATGAATATAACGAGATTGGCAGCCAGTCTGTATTTTCTTGCTTACCAGGTGGTTGGTTGGAATTTGACAGAGCCCGCCACCTGCCGACTCAGTCGGGCAAGATAGTTGTTCATTCCATCAATGCCAGTGCGGAGCTGAGCCCAGCCTGAATAATTCATGAGCCATCTACTGCGAGGCGTTATTGCAGGCAATCTCAGCAGCTTGCAGCCGACACCGATCTTGGAGTACGTCAAGTACGCCCGCGACCGGTTTACCAGAACTCACTTTTAAGCGCAAATGGAACGCCCTGTTTTCATAGTATTGCGTAACTTGATACATACAACCAGTTTCAATATCCAACAGCCAACACGGAATATCCAAATCCTTGGGCATTTT
>SLNM01000110.1 GCA_007133055.1 Lentisphaeria bacterium | reverse complement strand
CCTGTATCCTGTTGATTATAAATATATAATGGCGCATGGCCGAATTCGCATGAATTAATCAGGCTAGGGTTGCAGCGACCGATTCGGTTCATGCGGCGGGCACGGTTGGCCGGGATGCCCGAACCCGCAGGGTGGTTGCCATCATCATCAGCATAGCCGCCAGGGCGACCTTGAAATAGGCGCGATAGGCGTCCATGCCTTCGATTCCCATATTGCTCAGCCATTGCAGCAGTCCGCCGCCGAACCCCGCTCCGGCCAGTCCGGCCACACCGCCCGCCAGCATCTGAACCACCAGCGCGCTGCCGACCCGATGGTTCCGGTCGATGGCGTCAAGAAAGTAGTGATTGAGGGAAAGAATAATGCCGGCTTTGCCGCCGCCTGCCAAAACGAAGGCGGCGGTGCCGGCTATGGCGTTGAATTGATTGGGAGCGAAAGCCCAGTAGAGGGCTGCCAGGATCAGCAGCCCCTGGTAGACTTGCAGCATCAGGCGTGCGTCGACGCGGTCGGCAATGGCGCCGTTGATCAAGGTGACGCCGATGGCGCCCAGCATAAACAGCAAGGAGTAGAAAAAAGCGGCGTAGTCGGACATGGCATAGCCGTTCTTAATCGTCACCACCATCATCGGCAAAACCAAGGAGAACGCCGCGAACCCGGCGCTCCAGGCGAGCAGAAGATGGCGGGATGCCGGATCGGCCAGCAGCATCCGGAAGGTTGTGGCCAGCGGGCGTCGGGCCGACAAACGGGGAGCGCACGATTCCGGCATACGGGCAATGATCGTGCTGGTGTATAGTCCGGCGGCGCAGCCGATGGCGAAAATGGATTGGTAAACCCAGAGACCATCGGAGTAGCGCAGCCAGACAATGATCAGGATGGCGGTGATCAGATGCCCTGTGTTGACCCGTCTTGAGACACCGGCCAGGAAACGACCGCGGTCATTGGCAACGGTTATTTCACCAGTCAGTGGTTTTTGCGCCACCAGGCCAATGGTCCGGAAAAAGGCGAAGCCGAATGCGCCAACCAAAATCAGGGAGGAGACCACCCATGCCGGGGCGATGGGATGAAGGAAGGGGGCGACAATCATCAGGCAGGCCAGAAGGTAGCGGTAGTACCAACCCACCGCCCAGGTGCGGGCAACCCCGATGCGGGAGGCCAGACGCTTGCCGACAAACATGAAGGGCATGGCCAGATAAATGAAAGAGGCCATGATTACCACCAGCGGATCGCTCATTTGGTTGCGGATGGCAAACAGAATGAGCATGTTGTCCATCAGGCAGGCCACCGAAATGCCGTTGAGATTGGCAAAACGATAGTGCATGCGCCGACCGTATTCCTGGTCCGCCGATGTCAGAGTTTCCGGAAGCGACTGGGCAGTGAATGGAGGTAATATTGGCATATGGGAAGCAGTTTCGTCTTAACCGTCGGTCAATTCTCTGAAGCCTCAAAATTTCTTTTCATTCAAGGCGATTGATATAGATTAAGGCGAAAGATGAGGAAAAAAGACAAAGGTTGCGCTGATTTTTCCTAATCTTTCGCCCTAATCTTTCGCCCAGATCTTGATTATTTTGATTGCGAATTGGAATAATCTCTTACTAAATGTTCTCATGCCTCAGTGATAGGCGGCATCCCAGTCTTTGTCGACAGGGTCAAACCCCTGCCGCCGCAAAGCCTGTCTGACTTCCGCCGGCGAGCGTTGATCCTGAACAGCGAACTGGGGTTCTCCGCCATGGTCACGGGAATAGCCGCCGGGGGTGGTTTTCGAACCGGCTGAAATACGGGTGATCCCCAGCGCCACCAGTCGGTCGCGCAGGCCGGATGGCTCACGGGTGGAGAGAACCAGGCCGGCATCGGGCAGAAACAGCCTTTGCGCGCAAATGATCTGGACCAGCTCGGCATCGCTGACCGGCTGCGGCGGCGCAAAACCGCCGGTGGCCTGGCGCAGGCGAGGAAAGGAGACACTTGCCTGCTGGCGCCAGTAATGCCGAGTCAGCCAGCGGGCATGGAGCCCGGTGTAGAAGCTGTCGATCCGCCAGTCGGCCAACCCCAGAAGGGCGCCGACACCGAGGAAGGTGATCCCCGCCCGGGCCGCCCGCTCGGCCGAGCCAAGGCGCTGCGAAAAGTCGCGCTTCGGACCGGCCGGGTGGAATTTCTCATACTCCTCCTCCTGATAGGTCTCCTGGTATAGAGTCAGCGAATCAACGCCGGCTTCAACCAAGGCTCGATATTCTGCTTCCTCAAGAGGATATAATTCAATGGCGACCGAGGCGAATTTCGCTTGCAGTTTCCGGACCAGTCGGACAAAATAGTCGACGGGCACGGCTCGGCGATCCTCGCCGGAAACCAGGAGAAGGTGCCGAAATCCCTGCCGGGCAAGCACGGCCGCCTCCGCCTCCGCCTCCGCAACCGTCAGCTTCGTTCGTTCCACCCGGTTGCGGCAGTTGAAGCCGCAGTAAAGGCAGGAGTTGACGCAGTGGTTGGAGACGTAGAGCGGGGCGTACATCTGCATGATTCGGCCGAAGCGGCGACGGGTCAGCAGAGCCGCCCGCCGTGCCATGGTCTCGAGGTGTGTGGCGGCGGCGGGCGAGAGCAGGGCGGCGAAATCACCTGTGGTCAAATTCCCGCCTGTGAGGGCGCGGGCGACCAGTTCCGGCCGATTCATGCTCCGGATAAAATGTCGCACCCGATCAACGGGCCACTGCCGAAGTTCCTGGGAGAATGATGTCATTGCAGAAAACCGGTAAGCGGGCTGCTGGCGGCGGCCATCTCCTGTTCGCCGCCAGGGTCGGCATCAAGGGCGGTTTCCGCCGCCTGCACGGCCATGGCGAAAGCCCGCGCCATTGCCACCGGATCGCCTGCGGTGGCGATGGCGGTATTGACCAGGATGGCATCCGCTCCAAGTTCAATGGCGGCGGCGGCATGGGAGGGCAGTCCGAGCCCGGCGTCGACCACCACCGGCACACGGGCCTGGGCGATTATGATCTTAAGCATGGCTATTGATTCCAGGCCGCGGTTGGTGCCGATCGGTGCGGCCAGCGGCATTACCGTGGCCGCGCCCGCCTCCTCGAGGCGCCATGCCAGCACAGGGTCGGCGTTGATATAGGGCATCACCACAAAACCCTCGGCGGCCAGGGTTTCCGTGGCCTTCAGGGTTTCCGCCGGGTCCGGCAGCAGATAATTGTGGTCCGGCGTTACTTCCAGCTTCACCCAGTGGTAGCCGCCAGCCTGCCGGGCCAGGCGGGCGATGCGCACCGCCTCCTCGGCAGTGCGGGCACCGCTGGTGTTGGGCACCACCACCACCTTTTCCGAGTCCAGATGGGCAATTACCGGGTCGTCCTCGGCAGGGCGCTCCAAATCCACCCGGCGCAAGGCTACGGTCACCAGTTGGCTGCCCGCCGCCGCCACCGCCGCCGCCATCTGGCGGCCGGAGGCGAATTTTCCGGTGCCAATAAAAAAACGGGAGTCAAATTTGCGACCGGCAATGGTCAGAGGTTTCATTTTCATAATAACTCAGCCTCCACCAACAAAATGGATGATTTCCACCTGCTCATCGGCGCGCAGACGGCGCCGGGTCAAGCGGTCCCGGCCAATAACCTTTTCGTCAACGGCCACGGCCACACGCTCGGAGTCAAGACCTAGCTGCAACAAAAGATCACCCGCCGAAAAATTTTCCGGAACCCGACGCTGAACGCCGTTGACAGTTATGATGATTTCAGCCATAGCAGTATGAGTTAAATCAGCTCTTGATTGTTCCTGGCATTTTGCCATTTTGACCGGAAAAAAGACTATTCGCAACGAGGCTCTGTAACATATAGCCCGGACACGGATGTTGCAAAGATGTCGATAGAGAGACCCCCCAAAGGGGGCGATGCGACGAACCCGCAGCCAGCAACTGGGAACCAGCAGCGCGACCGTCCGTCAGCGGCAGGCAGAGCCCGACCGCTTCGGTCGGGAGCGACCAACCGGAGCGGCACCCTCCGCCGCCAGGACGCATGGCCTTGCTCGTCGGTTTGAGGCGAAGCTTCGCTATTATCTTTGCCGCGAGCTTTGTCGAGAAATGAGTCCGGTTGACGTTAGCGGACGATGATTGGGCGCAACCCTTACTTATGGAGACGGCGGGCCTCCGCCGTTAATCACCGTCCGAGGCCGGACGGCTCCAGCCCTTTGGCGAAGGCGGGTCGCCGCAGGCGTATTCCGGTTGTTTGTTTCAAACACAATATTTG
>SLNM01000206.1 GCA_007133055.1 Lentisphaeria bacterium | reverse complement strand
GTCTTGTTTGAGTTCGCACTTTAGTGTGCGTGGGGAGAAAGCATTTCTCGCTGCCACTCGAAATGCGCAACCTGAAGGTTGAACTCAAACAGTTGATCGCCATTTGGTTCACGAGCATCGGAACAGCGAAGAAGGGCACGGAACGATAATGTCTTACCTTGGATATTTGGACATTCCGTGTTGAGTATTGGATATTGAAACTGGTTGTATGTATCAAGTTACGGAATACTATGAAAACAGGCCGTTCCATTTGCGCATACAAGTGAGTTCTGATTCAAACTTGAGCCTTGTCCTTCGCACGCAGCGCCATGCGGGTGGGATGAAGTTCGGTGTCGAGGTCGAATGGCATGGGGCGGTCGTCCGCGATATGGGCGATCACCGCCGCCAGCCAGTCCGGCGCGGGATTGCCGGTGTCCAGCTCCCCGTGATCCTGGCTGCCGACAATCAGTCGGGTACGGGCGCCGCCATCGACCGCCTCGATCATGCCGCGGGTGCCAAATAGTCGCAGCATTTCATTGCCCCAGGATGCGAACCCCCGAGGATTCAAATAGTTGGCCACGGCACTGAATACACCGCCGTTGGAGAGGGTGCCCATCAATGAGGCGGCCATTTGCAGATCACTGCCCGGACGGGTTTCCCCGAGGCCGGTTGAAAGCGCCTCGATCCGGGTGATGCGCAACCCCGAAACATGTTCGACAAAGCGCATGGCGTGCACCCCGTTCTGGGCAATCAGACCGCCGTCCACGGCCTCCTCGGTAGGTCGCCTTTCGTGATAGGGATAGGACTTCTGGGCCAGAATCTGAACCACCTCCCCGATCATGCCTTGCAAGACCGCCTCCCGCATGGCCCAGTAGGGTTGGTCGCAGACGGTGCCGGCCATTTCATGGAATATGGCCGGGCTTTTCTCGGCCGCCGTTAGAATAAGGTCGAGTTCCGGTTCGCTAACCGCGCATGGTTTTTCGGCATAGACACTGATGCCGGCTTCCAGGGCGGCGATGGTGTGGGATGCCTGATCGGCACGGCGCGGCGAACACAGAGAAACCAGTTCGAGCCCAGGGACGGCCAGTAGCTCGTCGAAAGTCTGACATACGATTGATTCAGGCCAGCGCTCCGTCAGCGCGCCGGTGAGTTCCTGCGAAAAGCCGCCAAATGCGATCGGACGCAGGCGCGGATACTTGTCGGTTTGATGGTGAATCTGGTGGCCGTTGTCGCCCCATAAGGCAAGATTGACAGATGATTTCCGGGATTTTGCCATAATTGCCGCCTCTCTTTCCTGTTCTGATAAAAATAGCGAAGCTCCGCCTCAAACCGACAAGCATTGGCGATGCCCGGGACAGCGAAGCTTCGCGCTGCCGGTTGCCGGCTTGTCGCATCGTCCCCTTGAGGTTTTTTCGGGAACCCCATATTTCCGTTCAAGTGCAAATTGGAATGCCGGTCGACGCGAACGGCGACGCGAACGGTTTACGATTTGAGAGCACTCACTCGTCCATCACAGTCGTCAGCCGGTACGAAATGGACCCCTTTGGCTGACGCATTACGCACTTTGAGTCGGTGACTGCCTGACTCTGGGGTGTTTTTTGCCCCAAAGGGGCGCGGCATACCAGGCCGGGGCATCGCCCCGGTTTCCAGACAAACCATAACGATATGCGCTGAAAGCGCATCGCATAGGATACACAAAAAACGCAAATATAGACACGAGAAACACGAAGATTATGCGGTGCGCCTTCAGCGCACATGTTGTTTTTTACATCGTTTCCCGGGGCGCTGCCCCGGTCTGGTATGCGATGCGCCGTTGGCGCGGCGGTGCAGTTGAAAGCGGCGACAAGCCTCCCTCCTTATCTCGCATTATGAAGACGGCCTAGCCTGAATTATTCAGACTAGTCTGGGGTTTCCTGTTCGAGCATTGCGCGCAAGGCCATAGCCAGTTGATCGCGTTTATCGCCGGTGGTGGCGCAGAGCGGGATGATCTGTTGGTCGGGCAGACGTCGGCGCAGTTCGCTCAGATTTTCCGGGAATTCCGGCAGGTCGCTTTTGTTGGCTACGATCAGGCTCGGTCGTTCGACCAGGTCGGCGCGATACAGAGCCAGTTCCTTTTGCAGGGCGGCAAAATCTTCCCAGGGCACGCGTCCGTCGACCCCGGCTACGTCAAGCACGAAGACAAATACACGGCAGCGCTCGATATGACGCAGAAAATTATGTCCGAGCCCGACATTGTCGTGGGCGCCCTCGATCAGACCCGGAATGTCGGCGACGGTAAAGCGGAAGAAGTCTGAGAAGCGCACCACGCCGACCTGGGGATGAAGGGTGGTGAAAGGGTAGGGTGCAGTCTTTGGGTGGGCGTCGGAAATGGCCGCCAGCAGAGAAGATTTGCCGGCATTGGGAAATCCGATCAAGCCGACGTCGGCCACGGTTTTCAGCTCCAGCAGGAGGGTTTTCTCTTCCCCTCGAGTAGCCGGTTTGGTGGTTCGCGGCGCTTGGTTGGTGGAACTGGCGAAACGAGCGTTGCCAAGACCGCCGCGGCCGGGTCGGACCGGGCGGAATTCCTCGCCCTCGGCACTTAAGTCGGCCAGTTGCCGTTGGTCTTCGGCATCGTAGAAGACGGTGCCCAGGGGAACCTGTACAACTTTGTCGGCACCGTTGGCGCCGTGCCGGTTGCGGCCCTTGCCAGGTTCGCCGTTGCCGCCTTCGTAATGGGGCATATAACGCATTGCGACCAGACTCTGCACATGCGGCGAGGCGCGAAAGATCACTGTGCCGCCGTGCCCGCCGTCACCACCGTCAGGACCTCCTTTGGGAACGAATTTCTCACGGCGGAAACTGACGCAGCCGCCACCGCCGTGCCCGGCGCTAACTTTGATTTTGGCTCGGTCGACAAACATATTGCTGGCAGCCCCGCGGGCTAAGCAGAAAGAATGCGCCGCCACCTGGCTTCAGGAGCGGCGCAGTGGGTTGTGACGGTCGGTGGCGGGCAACCAGCCCGCACTACTCGGCGGTGGCGAGAACACTGACGCGAGTCTTGACCCCCTTGGTGTACTTGACCACGCCGTCAGCGGTGGCGAACAGGGTGAAGTCGCGCCCCAGTCCGACATTGGCGCCGGGATGAAACTTGGTGCCGCACTGGCGCACCAGAATGCTGCCGGCGGAAACGGTCTGACCGCCGAAAACCTTGACCCCGCGGTATTGCGGGTTGCTGTCGCGACCGTTGCGACTGCTGGATTGTCCTTTTTTATGTGCCATGACCAGAGATCTCCTATGAAAAAATGTAGGGAATTGCGAAATGCAGATTTCGTAGGGCGAGAATCCGTCTCGCCCAAGCGAATCGAGCCTGGTCGGGACAGATTCCCAACCTACAATTGGCTCGATTCGCCCATTTCGCAATTTTCTGAAAAAATAAGTTCCTAAGCCTAACCTGAATTAATCAGGCTAATGGAGACGGCGCAATACGTTGCGGCGTTTAATATAGCAAGGCCAGGAGGCTTGTCAATTTATTGCCGGCGGGGTTTTGTATAATGCGCAAGCGAAATGATTCCAGGAGGCGTCTATTCCTCTGTCTGCACGCGTAGCGGTTCGGAAAGAGTTCCGGGCTGATCGAGGTTCGGATCGCCGGCCAGTCGAATCTGGTATTCTCCCGGGTTCAGTGGTGGCAGCTCGGCGCTCCAGCGCAGGCCGAAGCGGGGATCGCGGCGCAGCGGCAAGGTATGTTCGCCAACCCGGGCCTGTACTGCGTCATGCAAATATGGTCCTTGCAAAACCAGTTTCCCTGCCTGGCCGGGGAGTATTCGGGGTTCTTCCAGGACAGTCTCGCCCGCCAGCGCCCGGCGCTGTTGCACTTGCATTTCCCGGCCGCGAGCCGCGGGCCGGGAAGCACTCCCGTCTTCCGAGTGCCACTCGACCCGCATATCATTTCGTCCGGGTGTCATTTCAGGGTAGGTGATTTGCCAGTTGATTTCCCGGCTGCCGGCGGAAGCTTCGGCCACCTTACGACCATTGACCACCAATTGCGGACGGGCACGTTCGAGCCCCGGCGGTGGTGACAAGTCCACTCTCAGTTCGTCTCCTGGGTTGAGGGGGTGACGGGGCGGCTGCCACCAGGCATCCGGCCGCCCAAGTTCATCTGATTCGATTGCAAGTGTGGCACTGGTTTCAGCGCCGGCGGGTGTGCCCGCTGACAGGTGGAAATGATTGAGTCCGGCGGTCAGCCTGTCGGCGGGGATATTGATCCTGTATCCCATTTCAG
>SLNM01000075.1 GCA_007133055.1 Lentisphaeria bacterium | reverse complement strand
TTCCGAAGCCGCCGGCTGTTCCCAGACTGCTCTGGCGCCATCCGGCAGGGTTGTCCCAAGCCCCGGCACAGGCTCGAAAACCCATCCTGATCCCTGGTCCTGAGGGATTGCGCGGGAAAGCCAGAAACGACCCTCGCTCAAGTCGTAGTTCAGTCGATACATGGTGCTCTCCGCCAAAGCCCGCCGGCTTGCCGTGCGGGCAAGATTGACAACTCGCTCCGCCGCTTCGAAAGATTCACGCGATCGGAAAAACCCGCGCAGACTCGGCGCCGCCATGGCCATCGTCGCGGCGATCAAAGCCAAAACAAAGATCAGCTCAAGCAGAGTGAAATTATCATGTCGGTTCATCGATGCTCGACCTCTCAGGCTGGCCTGAATAATTTATGAGCCATCTACTGCGAGGCACCATTGCACACAATCTCAACAACTTGCATTCGACACCGATCATTGCCGTACGTCAAGTACGCCGCGACCGGTTTACGGCTGCAAGCTGTTGACCTCGCGCACACTGGCACCTCTCGCTACGAAGTTCATGAATTAATCAGGCTAGCGCTCCGACCAGTTGTTGATGTTGTACTCGCTGCTCTCCCGCCCTTCCGGGCCGTTGGACCACAGATCGTAGGAGTGAGGATTTTGCAGGCCGGGTTGCCGATAATGGTAGTAACTGCCCCAGGGGTCTCGTGGTACGCCGCGCCGGATATAGGGACCGTTCCAATGACGCATCTCGGCGGGCCGCTCAATTAAAGCCTGCAAACCCTCGTCCGTGCTCGGATAGCGCCCGGTGTCAATTTCAAACGTATCAATTGCCACCTCCAACGCGGCAATGTCACTAAATGCCGCCGTCACTCGCGCCTGTTCCGAGCGGCGTGCGAAACGCGGTACGACCAATCCGGCCAGAACCGTTAGAATAACCAGAACCAATAACAGCTCGAGCAGCGTGAACACTTGCCTCCTGCGGTTTTGGTCGAAAGACAAAACAATCGGTGATTCTTCATTCATATTGGTTGCTCCTTGTTGTTTTTCGGATTTGTCAGGTTTGAATCAGTTCCTGCAGTGTGAATATCGGCAGCAGCATTCCCACCACCACAGTGCCAATCAGTACCGCCATGACAAAGAGCAGGGCGGGTTCGGCCAAAGCCACCAGCATGCGCAACCGCCGGTCAAGTTCTGATTCATACACGGTCGCCACTCGCAGCAGTTCCCGGTTTAGCCTGCCGCCTTCCTCGGCCACGCTCATCATCTCCGCAACCGAGGCGGGGAAGAGTTCGGACGCCTCCGCCAGACTGGCGGAAAGATTTGATCCGTGGCGCACTTCCTCGGTCGCCCGGGTAACCGTGGCGGCCAGTATCGAATTGCCGGTCGCCTCCCGGGCCACCCGCAAAGCAGGCAGCATCGGCACCCCCGCATCAAGCAGGGTGCCCAGCATGCGACAAAAGCGAACCAGCGCAAAACGGGCTGATACGGTGCCAATGCCAGGAAGCGATAAAAGTATCCGCTCGCATTGTTTCCGACCCGGCATGGAACGGTAAAATCGTTGCGCCGCCAAAGCCGCCAGCACTGCAATCGCGACAATCGCCAGGTGATATTGAAAAATAAAATGGCTGGTCCCGACAATCATTCGGGTCAACCACGGCAACTGGGCGTCGAAGTCGGCAAAGATCAAAGTGAACCGTGGAATGAAATAGAGCAGGAGAAATAGCATCACCAACGCCGCCATCGTTGCCAGTACCAGAGGGTACACCAAGGCGGCTCTGACCCTTCCTTTCAGCTCATTCTCGCGCATTTGAAAGTCGGCAATCTGGGTCAGTACCAGTTCGAGAAAACCTCCTGTTTCACCCGCCTGCACCATGGCGGTGTAAATCGGCGGAAAGGTTTTTGGCCACCTGCCCATCGATTCGGCCAAGGACATACCGCCAACCACATCCTCGTACAGACACGCCCACTGGCGTCGGGCCGAGACATGCGAAGTCTGGCGGCTGAGAAGATGAAGCGCCCGGCTTAACGGCACCCCGGCCGCCAGCAAATTGGCCAGCTCACGGGTGAAAAACTCCACGCTGGTTCGGGGAATCCGTCCTTTTTTCCAACCTCCCGCAATCCCCTTGGGAGGATCACTCTTCGCTTCCGTTTGCACTCCCCCCTCGTCCAGCGAAGCCGGAGTCAGTCCCCGATTATTAAGCTCGGACAATGCCAGGGCACGATTCCCGGCCAATAACTGACCGGTGATTTTTTCACCGTTCCGATCAATCGCGGTATAATTGAAACTGGCATTCATATCAGCCGTCCCGTACTGACAAGGTGGGCAAAAATCCAGGTCCATGACCCTTTTCGCATGAATTAATCAGGCTAGTTCCGGGGTCCGTTGCAACGCTCGTCCTTGGTCACTCTTAACACTTCCTCCAAAGTCGTGCGCCCCTCCAAAATCAGGCGCCAGCCATCCTGCCTCAGGCTATTCATTCCTTGCTGAACAGCGGCCTGACGTATGGTGTGGGCCGAGCCGCGCTGCAAGATTAATTCCTGTATCGTTTGATCGACCATAATAACCTCGAACAGGCCGCTGCGACCGCGATAGCCAGTGTTCTGGCATTCCCGGCAGCCAGCGCCCCGGTACAGCTCCCGCAGTTCAGGCCGGCTATATTCCTTGCGTACTCTTTGCAGTTCGCTCTCAGGCACCGGCGTTCGACAGGAACGACAAATCAGCCGCACCAATCTCTGTGCCAGCACAGCTTCCAGCGACGATGACACCAAGTAGGGTTCAATACCCATGTCAATCAACCTGGTCGGAGCACTCGGTGCGTCGTTGGTATGCAGGGTGGAAAAGACCAGGTGCCCGGTCAGAGAAGCCTGAACGGCAATTTCAGCCGTTTCACGGTCGCGAATTTCGCCGACTAATATCACGTCCGGATCGTGCCGCAGAATAGAACGCAGGCCGCGGGCAAAGGTAAGTCCGGTTTTGCCGGAAACCTGGATTTGATTCACGCCGCGCAGTTGATATTCGACCGGGTCCTCGATGGTTACGATTTTTCTTTCAATATCATTTATCCGCGATAGCGCGGCATACAGGGTGGTAGTCTTGCCGCTGCCGGTCGGTCCGGTCACCAGTACGATCCCGTGCGGCAAACCAAGAATCTTTTGGAAGATGGCGCAGTCCGATGCCGCCATCCCCAGATGTTCCAGGCCAATCATGGCGGCGGTACGATCAAGCAGGCGCAATACCACCGCTTCACCATAGAGCATAGGAATCACCGAAACTCGAATATCCATCTCCCGACCCGCAATTCGCAGCTTGATCCGACCGTCCTGCGGCAGTCGCTTCTCAGCAATGTCAAGATGCGCCAAAATTTTCAGTCGCGACATGATGGCCGCCTGGAAGCGCCGCGTCTCCGCCGGCACCGCTGCGTCCTTGAGCACTCCGTCAATGCGGTAGCGCACCCGCAGCTCGTTTTCAAACGGCTCAAAATGTACGTCGGTAGCCCGCAGATTAATGGCCTCCAGCAATACTTCGTTGACCAGTCGGATAATCGAAGCGTCCTCCGCCGCCTGGGTCAAGTCCATGGTGTCGTCCAAGTTCCGGTCAATGATCTCAACCGTTTCACCCGCTCCGGAAACCAACGACTGCACGGTGTCGGCGCCAACCCCTAAATACTCTTTCAAGGCCCGCTCAATCTCATCGGCAGACACCAGTGCCGGCTGACAATCCCAGCCCAGCAGAAGGCGCAGCTCATCCAGGCCTGCTCGGTCAAACAAGCGGCTGACCGCCACCAAAACACTGCCGTCATCCTGCCGGCGCAGCGGCAGCAGGCGGTGCTTGAATAAAATCCTGGCGGGAAATGCGGAGAGAAAATCACGAGTCGGATGTTCCTTGGATAAATCGACCATGGGCACGTCGAACTCGTCGGCCAAACAAGCAAGCATCCGGCTTTCCTCAAGCTCCCCGCACGAGAGCAATGCTTCGTCCAGGGATTTCTTCTCGGCCAGCGCCGTTCGCACCCGGCTGACTCCCTCGTCGGTCAGCAATTTCTCGCACCTGAGCCTGGCAATGATGTCAACCATGATCTTGCTTTCGCTTTATGAATTATGTACGTTACGTTGTAACGTTCCAACCCTGTATTTATTGTTCACAAATATTATCCTGAGCGACACCTGCAGTTTTGCAACCCTCAGAGTTTTCTGATATTTATCGAATGACTCAGATGTCAAACGTCAATCTACAAAAACTGCGGCAACTGCACCGTCGGCACGGACGG
>SLNM01000200.1 GCA_007133055.1 Lentisphaeria bacterium | reverse complement strand
CGCCCACAAAGAAGCGAGGAGCGGCGAAGCGACTCGCCGGAGGAAGAGCGGTTGCGAAAAATGGCCTTGGATGTCGCCAAGGAAGTGCGTCGATGGGGCGGCAGCCAGGAACTGGGGCCTTTGAGCGCAAGCGAAAGAAGAATTGTTCACTTGGCCCTGGCCGAGATCACGGATGTGCGGGCGGAAAGCGGCGAGCCCGATGGAAAGGGAAGGAAGAAAGTGATTGTCAGTGCGGCCGACGAGCAATAGGCCTTGGCCGGCCGGCGACCGGCAGGCGCGTACGGATTACGACACGCCCCAGCCGGTATAATTCATGACTTTGTGATGCCGGATTAGTACATCGGGTCATTCCGGAGTCATGAAGTCATGCAGACACGAAGTCAAAGAGTATCGGGTTGACGCGTACGGCGACCTGGTTTCGCCAAAGGCTACGGCAGGCAGGCGCGTACGGTGGACGTTTTTTCACGCAGTCGTCAGCCGGCACGAAATCTCCACCTTTCACTGACGGATTACCTGCTGGTTGCGTATCCGTGGTTGCAATACAAGACTTCTCTGATTATGTTGTGCAACGGTTTGACGGAGTAATTTTTTCGCCTTCCTCATGCATTCATCAGGGCGGCAGCAAGGAGCAAACAAGGTGACCGACAAGCATAACCAGCACATCGAGCAGTTCATGGCCGCCTTCCCGAACGAAGGATTGACGTTCGACGATGTCTCCCTGGAGACGCGTTATGCCGATTTCCTGCCGGAGGAGACGGATGTGGCCTCGATGTTCAGCCGGGGGGTGCCGCTGAAGATACCCTTTGTCAGTGCCGCCATGGACACGGTCACCCAGGGTGCCATGGCCACGGAGATGGCGCTGATGGGGGGCATCGGGGTGGTACACAAAAATCAGAGCGCCGAATCACAGGCACGCGAAGTCTCACGCGTCAAGCATTACCTGCACGGATTGATCGCCGACCCGGTTGTTTTCCGGGTGGGAATGAAAGTGGCCTCGATCCTGGCCGAGAAAGAGGAGAACCACTATAACTTCACGGGCTTCCCGATCATCGACCAGGAAGGACGGCTGGCCGGGATTGTAACCGCCCGCGACTTCAAGTATCTGACTGACCATGGCGTGCCGGTGGACCAGGTCATGACCAAGGCGGAGGGCCTGGTGGTGGGCAGGCCGGGGACAACGCCGGACCAGGCATTCGAGATCATGCTTCAACACCGGGTCGGGAAACTGCCTCTGGTGGACGATGACCGCAGGCTGATTGGTTTGTACAGTTTCCATGATGTTCAGACTCTGACCGCCAACATCAAGCCGAGCTTCAACCGCGACGACCAGCATCGGCTGCGGGTGGCGGCCGCCATCGGCCCCCGGGACTGGGAGCGAACGGCGGCTTTGCAGGAGCAAGGGGTGGACGCCGTGGTTATTGACACCGCCCACGGCCATTCAAAGGGAGTGGGCGAGACGATTCGGCAGCTGAAGAAGGATTATCCTCAGATGGACGTGGTAGCGGGCAACATTGCCACGGCCGAGGCGGCAATCTATTTGGCCGAGGCAGGGGCTGACGCGGTGAAGGTCGGCATCGGCCCGGGCTCGATTTGCACCACCCGGGTGGTGGCAGGGGTCGGTGTTCCACAACTGACCGCGGTTTACCGGGTCGCCCGGCAGCTCCGGCAAGCCGGATTCAGGATTCCGGTAATTTCCGATGGCGGTATCGCCTATTCCGGAGATGTCGCCAAAGCCCTGGCGGTAGGCGCCGACTGTGTAATGATGGGTTCCGTGCTGGCGGGCACCGATGAGAGTCCGGGGGAAAAGTTGCTGCACCAGGGAAGAACCTATATCGCTTATCGCGGCATGGGCAGCCTGGACGCCATGAAGAGCGGCGCCGGCAGCCGCGAGCGTTATGGACAGGGGCATGTAACCGAGCCGAAAGAATTTGTGCCCCAGGGCATCGAAGGGCTGGTGCCATATCGCGGCGGGGTTGCGGACGTGCTGCATCAGTTTGTCGGGGGCGTGCGTTATTCTCTCGGTTACTGCGGGGTCCGCAGCCTGCGGGATTTGCAGACCGAGGCACGCCTGATTCGCATCTCAGGATCGGGCCTCCAGGAATCCCATCCCCATGACATAAAAATCATCAAGGACGCCCCCAATTATCAATCCCGATTTTCTTCCTGAATTGTCGGCCGCCGACAATTCAGGCTTTCCAATACTTAGAACAATCTAAAATGGTGGTGCTTATGCAGGCTCTGCTGGTTATATTCGCTTTGCTGGCGCTGGCGCTGGCGCTGGTGCTCCTGGTGGTTTTCACCGTATTTTTCAAGCTGTGGCTGCTGGCCAGGGCCTCGGGGGTTCCGGTAACGATTTTTGACATGCTGTTCATGCGTTTGCGCAGGGTGCCGCCGGAAACGGTGGTGCAAGTGATGATTTCGATGACCAAGGCCGGGATTGCGGCGGACATTGACGACGTGGAGTCGCAGATTCTGGCGGGCGGGAATATCGCGGCCGTGGCCGATGCCCTGGTGCGAGCCAGCAAGGCCGGTATCGACATTGATTTCCGCCGCCTTGCCGCCATTGATTTGGCCGGGCGCGACGTCGACGAGGCGGTACGCTCGCATGTCAATCCCAAGGTGCTGAGCTGTCCGGACGCGGCCTCCGGGCAGCGGCATATTGCCGGAGTCTGCCGGGACGGAGTGCGCCTGCACGTAACCGCTCGGGTTACGGTACGCACCCGGCTGGACCGGCTGGTGGGGGGGGCTGGGGAACAGACCATTGTCGCGCGTGTCGGAGAGGGCATAGTTTCGGCCGTTGGCGGTGCCGAAGGGCACAAGCAGGTGCTGGAGTCGCCGGAGATGATCTCCCGGCATATTCTTAGCCGTGGCCTGGACAGCGGGACCTGCTTTGAAATTTTGTCCGTCGATATCGCCGATATAGATGTCGACGAAAACGTTGGCGCCCGCCTGCAGACGGTGCAGGCTTTCAGCGACAAGCGAGTGGCTCAGGCCAGGGCTGAAATAAGGCGAGCCGCCGCAGTTGCGGAGCATACCGAAATGCAGGCCAGAACACGGGAGATGAAAAGCCGGGAGGAGGAGTCCAAGGCCACTCTGCCGCATGCGGTCGCGGGTGCCTTCCGGGCAGGGCGAATGGGCTCAGGAAAAGCCTTGCCGGCCACCGTCAATGATAGAATTCGCTGGCGACTGGCCTCGGGAAGCTAAGAGGAACTATGAAGCGTTGGATTTGCCTTTTGCCATAACGGTGGCACATTATGTTTTATTCGGTTTGGCTCGCCACCAAATGCAACTATCAATTTCAAGGAGCAGTGAAAAGTGATGAAAACCAAACACCACTCGAAATATTTGTTGTTTTTCGCAGCCATGTTCCTGGGGTTGGCGATGACGGCTTCTCCGGCATGGGCGCAGCGGCGCCCCGTATTGCGGGTCGAAGTGGATGACATCGAAATCAACGAGACTAGGACTCCCTCCTTCGGGGAGAGCAGCCACCGCCGAGCCCGCGGCCGGCCTGCCAACGACTGGCTGCAGTTTGTGGCTAAGCTCACTACGGAGGGCGCGCCCAATGAATGGCTTGACGAACTGACTATTCACTGGCATGTCCTGATGGTCAGTGAACGGCGCGGGGAAACCAGAAGGCTGTACTTTCAAACCAGCACCACTTACATTGACATAAAAGACGACAGCGACCATTACGCCGCCGTCTACATCCGCCCGGATACCTTGGTTCGCTATTTCGACGAGCGCCGCAGCCCGCGGCCTCGCGATATGCTAGTTTACGTCGAGGTGCGGGCGAACAATGTGCCAGTGGCTGAAAAAACCCACAATCCTGGTCGGATGAATGTTCCGGATGACTGGCAGCGCTCTCCGCGCCTGGAAAGAATTGAGAGCGGTTTGCTGGCGCCGAACAAGACACCCTTTCAATGGATTGACTATGAGTTCTACATGACCCTGAAGCCGGAATAGCCCGGGGGCAGGCGCGCATCGTGGCCGGGTGGGAACCTTTGTGCCGGGCATGCGCGACAGCACTTGTCGGTTATTGTTTTTGCGGAGCGATATTTAATTCAACTAACGGTTTTGCTTATGGCGGCTATTAATCGCATACTTACCTTGGACATTGGTGGAACGGGGATCCAGGCGGCGGAGTTCGAATTCGACTCTTCCAATCAGGTGACCCTGCTCCGGTTTGCTTCGGCCGAGTATCAGGAGGAGCTGGACGAGTTCAACCGGAAGCATCAGATCGGGCAGGCTTTGGAGG
>SLNM01000233.1 GCA_007133055.1 Lentisphaeria bacterium | reverse complement strand
CGTAGGTCGACTGTCCGAGTCGACAATCGGCGTAGGTCGACTGTCCGAGTCGACAATCGGCGTAGGTCGACTGTCCGAGTCGACAATCGGCGTAGGTCGACTGTCCGAGTCGACCATGGGCCGGACGGACTCCGCGGCTCTGCGGGAAGCGTATTTCATGGCTGAGCATGCAGCCCTTTTCGTGCCGCCTGTCCTACGTAGCGCCGGAAGGCAGAGTCGGGTGTTTTTTGTGACTATTGCAGAAGAAAGCGAAGAAGTCTTTGTCAAATGAGTTTATCCCTGCCTCAGGAATTCAGCAAGGGTTTATGGCGCGAGAATCCAGTATTGGTTCTGGCTCTCGGTCTGTGCCCCACCCTGGCGGTGACCTCCAGCGCAACCAATGGCCTCGGCATGGGGCTGGCCACCATGTTCGTGCTGCTCGGCAGCAACACGGTTATATCGCTGGTGCGCAAAGCCATTCCCAAGCAAGTTCGAATTCCCTGCTACATTGTGGTCATTGCCACCTTCGTCACCGTGGTCGGCATGGTAACCGAGGCCTACTTTCCGGCCATCGACCAGGCGCTGGGCATTTTTATCCCCCTGATTGTGGTCAACTGCATTGTCCTCGGACGGGCCGAAGCCTTTGCCGCCCGCAACTCGATAGTCCGCTCGGTGATCGATGCACTGGGCATGGGCGCTGGTTTCACATTAACCCTTATGCTCCTCGGCGGCGCTCGTGAATTGCTTGGCAGCGGCACTCTGTTCGAAGTGCATTTGGCGGCACCCTGGGAAAATGAATTTATGCTTTTGAAACTGGCGCCGGGCGCTTTTATTATGCTCGGCCTATTTCTTGCCGCCATGAATTGGATCAACGCCTGGCGCGCCCGGCGCCAAGGTCGCACTTACCGGCCGCCGCCGGAAATGGACTGCCGCCATTGCCGCATCTGCCGACCGATCAGCGAGGAGTGATGAAAAATGGAAGCCTGCGCTTTGGTCAGAACCGAGCATCTCAACCATTACGGTCGCCTGTTCGGCGGTCAGATGCTGCGCTGGGTGGACGAGTTCGCCTGGGTCGCCGCCACTCGTCAGTTTCCGGGGCGCAATTTTGTCACCCGCGCCCTGCAGCAGGTGGAGTTTCGCCATCAGGTTGGCAACGGCGAAATTCTGACCTTCGAAATTGAACTGGAGAGCCAGGGCGTCTCCTCCGTCGCCTATGCGGTTCGAGTCAGCGCCCAGTCTCCTGCCACCGCGAAACAACGGCAGGTTTTCACCACCACCGTGGTCATGGTCGCAGTTGATACAAACGGGAACAAAACACAAATTTGACCGGTGCCTGGCGGCGGCGCCGCCGCTGGAATTTCATGGAATCAGGTTTATCTTAAACCCGGATGGATTCAGGTTTTGGACAAGGTTTTATTCCTGCCTCCACACAATTGAAAAAACGTGATATCGGGAATTTCTGAGTACCTAACCGCATAACATGGAGAGAACGAAAGTATGGGTAAACAATACAATAAGTGTGAGAAGGCGCGACGTCGCAAAGATTACAAAAAACGGTTGAAGCAGCGAATTCGCGCCCGCAAAAAATAAACGGCCTGCCCGCACAGTTCGTTTTTTTTGATTTGGACAAACGAGATTTTAATTATCACAAGGAAAGAGATCACACATGAGCAAAGAGAAATTTGTCTACAGTTTTGGCGGCGGCTCGGCGGAAGGCGACCGTTCCATGAAAGAACTTATCGGGGGCAAGGGTGCCAACTTGGCGGAAATGGCTTCGCTCGGCATCCCCGTACCGCCCGGCTTCACCATCACCACCGAAGCCTGCGCCGAGTACTATCGCAGTGGCCGCGAGCAACTGCTGCAACGAATCGAGCCGGAAATACAGGAACATTTGCAAAGGCTGGAAAAACTGACCGGGAAAACCTTTGGCGGCGGGCGCCAGCCGTTGCTGGTTTCGGTTCGCTCCGGAGCCGCGGTCTCCATGCCCGGAATGATGGATACCGTATTGAACCTGGGGCTGAACGACCAGACTCTGGAAGCTTTGGCCGAGCTTACCGGAAACCGCCGCTTCGCGCTTGACGCCTACCGGCGTTTCATACAAATGTTCGGCGACGTGGTCATGGGCATACGCGACCACGACGAACATGGCCATGAATACAACCCCATGCATCTGGCCATGGACCAGGTCAAGGAAAAGCACGGTCGGGACCTTGACACCGATCTGACCGAGGAGGAAATGGCTGAAGTGGTTGAAGCCTGCAAGGAAACCTACTCAAAATACACCGACGAATCATTCCCCCAGGACCCCCAGGACCAGCTCCGTCGCGGCATCTCCGCTGTCTTCAATTCCTGGAACATCCCCAGAGCCACCCGCTACCGTGAAATCCACCAGCTGCGGGGATTGCTCGGGACGGCGGTCAACGTGCAAACCATGGTCTACGGCAACATGGGCGACGACTCCGGCACCGGGGTCGCCTTCACCCGCAATCCCTCGACCGGGGAAAACAAGTTCTACGGCGAATTTTTAATCAACGCCCAGGGCGAGGACGTAGTTGCGGGCATACGCACGCCGAAGGGGCTGGAGGAAATGGAGCGGTTGTTCCCGGAACCCTACAAGCAGCTTCTGGAAATCCGGGAGACGCTTGAAAACCATTACCGGGACATGCAGGATATCGAGTTCACTATCGAGCAGGGAACTCTGTACATGCTGCAAACCCGCACAGGCAAGCGAACCGGCCCCGCCGCCGTACGCATTGCCATTGACATGCAGGAAGAGGGTTTGATCGACCAAAAAACCGCAGTCCTGCGAGTGCCGCCCAACGACCTGGATCAGATGCTGCACCCTCAGTTCGACCCCAAGGGGATGGAGTCGGTCGAGTTCCTGGCCGATGGCCTGCCCGCCAGCCCGGGCGCGGCCACCGGCAGAGTGGTCTTCACCGCCGACGACGCCGAGGAATGGCATGAGCGCGGCGAGCCGGTAATCCTGTGCCGGGTCGAGACCAGCCCCGACGACATCGGCGGAATGCACGCGGCCAAGGCGATCATCACCAGTCGCGGCGGCATGACTTCGCACGCCGCCGTGGTCGCCCGCGGCTGGGGCAAATGCTGCGTGGCAGGCGCCGGCGACATTACCATCAACTACGGCAAAAGGCAGTTCACCGTCCATGACCAAACCATCGGCGAGGGGGACTGGCTCAGTGTTGACGGTACCACCGGCAAAATTTACCAGGGCAAGGCGCCGACGATCGATCCGCAGCTAAGTGGAAGGTTTGCCCAGTTGATGGACCTGGCCGACAAGTATCGCCGCCTGGGGGTTCGCGCCAACAGCGACAGCCCGGAGGATACCCGGGTGGCGGTGAAATACGGCGCCGAAGGAATCGGCCTGACTCGTACCGAGCATATGTTCTTCGAGGGCGAGCGCATTTTTACTTTCCGCCGTCTGATTCTGGTGGCGCAAAAGTTCAAGACCTTCAAGAACAAGATCAACAATGCCGGCGACCAGCAGGGCAAAGTCGAAGAACTGCAAAGACAGGCCAAGGATACTTTCGCCCAGTATCAGCAGGCGCTGGACGAGCTGCTGCCTCTGCAACGCCAGGATTTCGAGGGCATCTTCCAGGCTCTCGAAGGACGCCCCTGCACCATCCGTCTGCTGGATCCGCCGTTGCACGAATTTCTTCCTCACACCGAGGAGGGGCAGCGGGAAACGGCCGAGCACCTGAAAGTCGACCAGGAAACAGTCAGGCAGACGGTCGAATCGCTGCACGAATTCAACCCCATGCTCGGACACCGGGGCTGCCGGCTCGGCATCACCTATCCGGAAGTGTCCGACATGCAGGTGCGGGCGATTGTCGAAGCCGCGATCAAGGTCAAACGCGAACACAACATTGAAGTCAGGCCTGAAATTATGATTCCTCTGGTTGGCCACAAGGAGGAGCTGAAACTGGCGCGGGAGCGGGCCGAGAAGGTGATCGAGGAGGTCTTCCAGGAATGCGAATGCGGACGCGACCAGGTGCCGATCCTGATCGGCACCATGATCGAGGTGCCGCGAGCCGCCATTACCGCCGACCAAATCGCCGAGCAAGCCGACTTTTTCAGCTTTGGCACCAACGACCTGACTCAGATGGGATGCGGCTTCAGCCGCGACGACGCCGGCCGTTTCCTGGCGGACTACGTCAAGCTGGGCATTTACGAGCAGGACCCGTTCCAGGTGCTGGACCAGGAAGGTGTCGGGCAGTTGGTGAAAATGGCGGTGGAAATGGGGCGCAAAGCCAAGTCCGGACTGAAATGCGGCATCTGCGG
>SLNM01000296.1 GCA_007133055.1 Lentisphaeria bacterium | reverse complement strand
TCCCCTTTGTTCGTCGGATCGGTCGGATCAGTCGGATCAGTCGGATCGGTCGGATCGGTCGAATCAGCCGGATTTCCTCTACGCATTGGAGTACTCGACCAGGGTTTCGAGCTTGCCGCGGGCGGCGCCGGAGTCGATGGCTTCGGCGGCCAGCCTGATGCCATCCTCCAGGCGGTCAGCCTGTTCGCCGACCACAATGGCGGCGCCGGCATTGAGCAGGACAATATCGCGGCAGGCTCCGGGGCGGCCCTCGAGCACCTGGCGCAAAATACGGGCGTTGTCGGCGGGAGTGCCGCCTTTGATGTGATCGCCGTCCCCGAGTTCTTCGACAAACAATTCCGGCGACAATTGGAAGGTTCTCACCCGGCCATCGCGCAGCTCGCTTACCCGGGTGGTTCCGTTGATGGTGATTTCATCCATACCGTCCTCTCCGTGTACGATCCAGGCCCGCCGACTGCCCAGCTCTCGAAGGACGTGGGCGAACATTTCGGTCAGGTGCCCGCTGAAGACACCGACCACCTGGCCGGTGGCGCCGGCCGGATTGGTCAGCGGGCCGAGCATGTTGAAGATGGTGCGAACTCCCAGCTCCCGGCGCGGGCCGGCCGCATGTTTCATTGCCGGATGCATGCTGGGAGCGAAAAGGAAACCAATTCCATGCTCCTGCAGGCACTGTTCCATAACGGCCGGGTCGGCCTCAATATTGACTCCCAGATGGTGCAGCACGTCGGCCGAGCCGCACTGACTGGAGACCGCCCGGTTGCCGTGCTTGGCCACGCATATCCCGGCGGCGGCGGCGACCAGGGCGGCCGCGGTCGAGATGTTAAAGGTGCTGCCGCCGTCGCCGCCGGTGCCGCAGGTGTCAACCACCGAACGGGTTCCGGCATCGATACCGGTAGCGTGCCTGCGCATTGATTCGGCGCCGCCGGCCACCTCCTCCACCGTTTCGCCCTTGAGACGAAGGGCGATCAGAAAAGCTCCGATCTGGGCGGGTGTGGCGCAGCCGTCCATGATCGTGTTCATGGCGTCTCTCATTTCACTGCGGGAAAGGTCTTGACCCTCGAGCAGTCTGGCCAGTTGTTCTCGCATTTTTTGTTCTTCCCCGTTTTTCAGGTTCTTCGTTGTTTCAACGCTGAAGCCGCCGATGATTGTCCAAACCTATATCCTCTGTTCGTCAATCTTCTTGCGTATTCAGAAAATTGGCAAGCAGCCTCTTGCCGCAGGGGGTGAGAATTGACTCCGGATGAAATTGTATGCCGACGGTGGGGTGATGGCGATGGCGCAGAGCCATGATCTCGCCGTCCTCGGAGACGGCGATTTGTTCCAGGCAATCTGGGAAACAGCTCCTGTCCAGCACCAGCGAGTGGTAGCGAACCGCGGTAAAAGGAGAGCGCACACCCTTGAACAACGGGTCATGGTTATGCTCGATCTGCGAGGTTTTACCATGCATCAGTTTGCCGGCGCCAATCACCCGCCCGCCGAAAGCAACGCCGATGCACTGATGGCCAAGGCAAACACCAAGGACGGGGACGCGGCCGCTGAAGCGATTGATCAGCGGCACTGAAATTCCCGCCTCGGCGGGCGTTTTCGGGCCGGGCGAAATAACCACGGCCCGTGGATTCATCGACTGCGCTTCGTCCAGGGTGATGGCATCGTGCCGAAAAACCCTGACTTCATGCCCCAGTACCAGTAGATACTGGACCAGGTTGTAGGTGAAGGAGTCGTAGTTGTCGATCATCAGAATCATGATTCTTCCCCGTCCCCGCTGTCAGTCTGTTCCGTGGTGAAGTTCCAGGTTTCGCGCGGCCAGCTCCAGAGCCCGCATCATGCCGCGGGCCTTGCTGCGAGTTTCCTGAAATTCCGTGTGCGGATCGGAATCGGCGACAATGCCGGCGCCGGCCTGGACGGCGGTCTGCTGCCCGTTCACTTCCAGGGTGCGTATGGCAATGGCCAAGTCGAGATCGCCGTTGTATCCGAGATAGCCGACCGCACCGCCGTAGACTCCCCGGGCCTGCGGTTCCAGCTCATGGATGATTTCCATCGCCCTGATTTTGGGGGCGCCGCTGAGAGTGCCGGCCGGAAAGGTGGCGGCAAGCAGGTCGAATCCGTCGAGTTCAGGCTTTAACTCGGCCTGGAGATGGGAGACGATATGCATGACGTGTGAATAACGCTCGATGGTCATGAAATCGCGCACCTGCACGCTGCCGGTGGCGGCGATGCGTCCAAGGTCGTTGCGCCCGAGATCAACCAGCATAACGTGCTCGGCCCGTTCCTTGGCGTCGTTAAGAAGATCGTCTGCCAAAGCTCGATCCTCCTGCTCGGTGCGGCCACGGGGCCGGGTTCCGGCAATCGGTCGCAGCTCGACCGTCCGATTGGTTAGCTTGACCATGATTTCCGGCGAAGACCCGATTAGAACATGATCGTGGTTCTTGATAAAGAACAAGTAGGGCGAGGGGTTGATCAGGCGCAGCGCCCGGTAGATGCTCAGTGGCGGAGCGGGGGTGGCGGTGGTGAAGCGCTGGGACAGAACCGCCTGTATTATGTCCCCGTCGGTAATGTAACGCCGGGCTTTCTCGACCATGGCCTGGAATTGTTCCTGGGTCATGTTCGATTGCAGGCGCAAGCCCGCCCCCCCGCCTTCCGCCCGATGATTCAACTTCGGGGTCTGACGCAAACGGGCTTCGAGCGCGGTCACCCGCCCGCAGGCTCTGCGATAGGCCGCCTGCAAGTCGGGAAACAGATCGGTGCGGGCGCAGGCAATGACGATCATCGTGTGGCGGACATTGTCGAAGACAATCATGTCCTCGGCCAGCATCATACAGGTTTCAGGTGTGGTTCCGGCCGTTTTTGGCGGGGGCAATTGTTCAAACTGGTTAATCGTCTCATAGCCGATGTAACCGACCGCACCGGCAAAGAAACGGGGTAGCTCGGGACAGTCGACCGGCTTCGCGGCGGCAAGGATTTCCCGCAGTCGAAAAAGCGGGGCGCTGTCGTTGGCCGCATAGACCTGCTCGGCGTCGTCAGCCTCTCGCAGTATTGCCTGGCCGTCGCGCACCATGAAAACCGCGGCGGGGTTAATCCCAACCACGGAGAACCGCCCCCAGTTTTCGCCGCCCTCGACGCTTTCCAAAAGGAAGACATGCGGTTCATCGGCAAACCGGGCAAGCACCGAGACCGGAGTCTCGGTGTCCGCCAATTGTTCGCGGAACACCGGTATCAGGTTGCCGCGCTCGGCCATCCGCTTGAATTCTTCCAGGCCAGGTCTGATCATAATAAACTCGGTTCCTTCTCAAATTGAGTGGGTAGCTTGTTTCAATTCACATTCAGAAATGATGCATTGCTCGTGACAGAGTTCAGGTTTCAGGTTTCGGGTTTTCACCCAGTTAGGACTTTTGGTCGGGTTGTGCTCAAATGTGTGTCCCCTTGTCTCGCACCTATATCCATTTCGACTTTGGTTCGGGATCCGCCTCAGGCGGATTAGGGACAAGGTTAGCCAGACCATCCCATGGGATGTTTGTGAATTCAAAACCCTGAAACCTGAAACCTGAAACCTGAAACCAAGCCGTTACCCGTAAAATCTCAGAAAAACCAAAAATCAGTAACCCATTCGTTTTGAGAAAGAGCCATAAATTCCAAACCGCGCCTCTCGCGCCCTTTCTTGTTTCGATGCAATAGAACATAAGCCCGGATAAACGGTTGTCAACCCGGGCGAAGTAATGCATCAGCGAAAGGTGAAAGAACAGCGGAATCTCATGCCGGTTGACGACCACGGCAACGACTACGGACTGCGATTCGAGCGTACACCATCGTCCACCATAGTCACCTGCCTGTGCGTACCTTACGCAGACAGGTCGCCATAAGCGTCGACCGGTTTTTCGATTTCGACAAGGCTCGCGACACCGCCGAAGGCAGTGTCGGAGCGTAGCGCAGGCAACGTTCATGAATCCTCGCGGGCCTCCTGGAGACGGCAGGCCTCCGCCGTTAATCGCGGGCCTCCTGGAGACGGCGGGCCTCCGCCGTTAACCACCGTCCGAGGCCGGGGACGGCTCCAGGAGGCAATGGATCGCCCGCGAACCGCCGGTAACACGGTCGTCCCCGGCCGTGCCGGTGAGCGGGGTGCGGTTCCACGGGCGGGGACGCCCGCGGGTACAACTGGTACGCATGGCCGTCCCCGGCCGTGCGGTTCTACGGGCGCAAACTCTGCCTGCAAGTCCGTAGGGCCGAAGTCAGTTCGGCCCAATGGTCGAGTCAGATACTCGACCTACGGGGGCTCGATTCGTCTATGCCG
>SLNM01000360.1 GCA_007133055.1 Lentisphaeria bacterium | reverse complement strand
TAAAAAATCGCCACCGCCATCCCCAAGTAAGTGCCGAATATCAATATATTGACATTTCCGCCGGTCGTGCGGTCGAACTCCAGTGGAATCCCGCGGGCAATCAGAAAACCGCCGAATATCACAAAGATATAACTGGAAATCCCGATGCTGAAAGCGGTCTTGGAGGTGATAAAATACATGAAGGCTATCACCGTCGGGTATAAGTCTATGGACCAAACCCCGCCGGCCCTGGGAACCCGCCGCGCATTGGGGAACAATTCCGTGATAGGCCCTAAACTGTAGTGGAGAGGAAATTCCGGAATCCCGTCAAACCACGCCGCCGACCCGTTTAACAGCCGGACACCGAAGATGATCGCCAGCGCCACCCAAAAAGATTTGCCGCGCGCTATGTTGGGCAGCCATGAGCCGGCATCCCACGCCGTTGTCTCTTTGACAAAACGGACAATGGGATAAGGCAGTAATTCGTTCCTGGACCATTGAGGATGGACGATCAAGGCAAGACAGAGCGACGCCCCCGCCACCAGCAGCGCAACAGCCCCCCAGAAACGAACAACAGGCCACCACGTCTGCCAGGGAATCTGCCGCAGGGACAGACGGTCGCTTTCAGGCCGGGCAACCAGCAGATTGTCGACAACTTGAATACTCTCCTCTGTCCTGGGCAGCAAAAGCCCGCCGCCTTTGGGAGGGGATAATACCAAATCGGGAAAAGCCGATACCAGAAGCGCCCGGTTCAGACGCTCCATCTCGAAACGGGAAAGGTCGTCGGGATCGCGCTCCAGCAAGCTGCGTGCGGGTTCAGTTATTTCGATACCGGAAAACGCTTCCTGGTCGTAGAAGTTCCGAGATTGAATAACCTCTCGATTCAGCGTCCGTGTCATGTAGTTGATCTGATCGGTCAGCAGGACTGGTTCCTCGGCCTCCCTCGCAAAACGCACTGACTGATGTGCATCGAGCATCATCCTAATCCGGGAGGCGGGAGATTCCCCGTCGTCATCGGCCGCGCTGATTTGCTCCACCAGAGCCCGCCAGTCGGAAACCTGTCCCTGCGCGAGCAACGATGAACCGCCGGGAAGGTAGGACATCACATTCTGACTCTGCCAGTTGACGGCGGTTGCTTCCAAATGCAACGGCATACTCACGGCGGTCCAGTTTCGGTAGAAATTGGAACCAGGCCACGCACAGGCGGCCAGGGCAATGGCAAGCACTATAGCCATCTCACCGGAGCGCAGCGGGAACTTCGCATTAATCAGGCGCAGCAATGGATTCAGCAGCAGCAGGAATATCACCAGGATGCCGAAGGCGCTGATCGGCAGAAAGTTGCCGATAAAAAAAGTGTTTCTTATTATGTGGTCGTTAAAGTAAGTGAACGAGGCGATAAAGAAAGCCACCAGCGAACCCAGCAATACGGAGCGCAATGTCATAACCATACCTTCCCTGTTGTAATTTTCATGATTTTATACGGTAACATAATTTTGCGGCATAGCAAATGCAAACAGCAGGAGGTGAAAGGTGTAAAACGTCAGTGGAAGATGCAAACTGCCCACACATCCCTGGCGAAGCTCCAACTCAAACCGACAAGTATTGACAATGCCTGGGAGGGCGGAGCTTCGCCCTACGGGTTGCTGGCTGCTCGTTACTTGTTCAGTTGGGTATTCGGTTGACTTCTCGGACAAAGATAGATTCAGGAATGGCGGAGAGGGAGGGATTCGAACCCTCGGTGCGGTTTCCCGCACGCCGGTTTAGCAAACCGGTACTTTCAACCACTCAGCCACCTCTCCGGCAAGGGTCTCGCAGGAAGACAGGCGCCGCCCGGAAAATGGGGCGGGCACCCGAATAAAAAATGGAGCGAGTGAAGGGACTCGAACCCTCAATATCCATTTTGGCAAGGTGGTGCTCTACCAATTGAGCTACACTCGCGTCGCGGAAAACGAAATTTAATGTATCGGGGTTTGTCATGTTTGCAAATGCTTGCGGGGAAAATTTTGTAATGCGTCAGTCATAGGTGCAACGCTTGAAAACAACCAGTCGGGAAACGAGAACGACGACCAGCCTTCACATGGGCCTTCCGCCTTCGGTACTCCGGCGTGATAAAACGGCTTGGCAGGCGCGAACGGCGGACGATTTGAGCGACTAGTTGCCCGTTCTCGTCGCCGTTCTCGTCAATCGACACGAATTTTCCACCTTTCACTGACGTATACCTCATGAAAACTGATTTGTATGCTCGACTTTCATATATCGCTCGGTTTGCAAGCGGAACCGCTCGATGAAGTTGAGCAGCCGGTTGTCTGTGGGGAACGGCAGTCCGGCCGGCCCATTGGTCGACTCGGATAGTCGACCTACGGGGGACAGTTTCAACCGCGAAACACGAGAAACACGAGAAAGGCACAAAAAAGGGCTGCATTATTAAACCACTGATAGACACTGATTCACGCCAATAGGAACATTTTTACAGATGGAAGCAAAGGTCCCGAAGAATAGGACCATGCATCCAATGCGGAAGGATTAAGCTCTCCCGCTGGTCGTGTTTAATCCTCTGCTCATTGTTTCATGGCCGGGGCTGGCGTTTTCGAGTTTGACTGATTATAGTTGGCGACGATGAACCGGACGACTGAAAAGATTCTTGCGGCTTTGCGCGGCGTTGACGGCGATGTTTCGGGCGAGGTTTTGTGCCGGAGCCTGTCGATCAGCCGGGCGGCGGTATGGAAGCACATACAGACCTTGCGCGGGCTGGGCTACCGGATCGACTCGGCGACGCAGCGCGGCTATCGGCTGGTTACTCCGCCTAACACACCCTACCCATGGGAGATCAGGCCGTACCTGAAGACGAGCGGCATAGGGCGCGAAATCGTTTATCAGGACGTGGTGGAATCGACCAACGCCCTGGCTGTCGAAGCGGCCAGAAGCCAAAACGCGGGCGAGGGTTATTGTGTGGTCGCCGACACTCAGCAGCGGGGCCGTGGACGTTTGCAGCGTTCCTGGTTTTCCCCGCCCGGCAGGAACCTTTACCTTTCCCTGGTATTGCGCCCCTCCGTGGCGCCGGCGGCGGTGCCGCAGCTTTCGCTGGTTGCCGCCATGGCCTTGGCACGGGCGGTGCGAGAGTTTGTCAGTGATGCCCGGCTTCAGGTAAAGTGGCCCAACGATGTTTTTATCGAGGGCAGAAAGGTTGCCGGCATCCTTTGCGAAAGCGCTTCCGAACCGGATCGGGTGCAATACGCAGTAGTTGGCATCGGGGTCAACGTCAATTTGGCGCAACATGATTTTCCTTCGGCCATCGCCGACACAGCCGGGTCGCTGCGAATGTTCTGCAAGCACGACATCGAGCGGCCGCTTCTGGCGGCCGCGACACTGAACATTTTTGAGTCTGTCTATGAGGAATGGACGGGTTCGGGTCTGGAAGGATTGCTGGAGGAGTTGGAGGCGGTCTCCTTTTTACGCGGCCGGCAAGTGGTGGTGGAAACCCCGCGGGGGCAACGGCTGGGACGGGTAAGGGGGATGACGGAAATGGGGGCGCTGCGTTTGGAGGTTGCGGATGGGGAGAGGGAGGAGATTGTCTATTGCGGAGATGTCCGTGTGCGGCCGACCAGCGATACATGAGGGATTGAGGCGCCCCTTCAGGGCGCATTCGGGAGACATAAGATTCCTGGGGCGATGCCCCAGGCTACGTTGATGCCGCCCCTTCGGGGCTTGCGGGCATTGGCGCCGCCAAGCTTCAGGCTCCAACGGAACCGTTTCGGCGCAGACCGGAACAGCGCCACGGACTGCCGATGCCCCGCCCCTTCGGGGCTTGCGGGGATTGGCGCCGCCAAGTTTCAGGCTCCAACGGAGCCGTGTCAGCGTAGCCTGGGGCAGCGCCCCAGGTTATGGCAGAAGTAAAAAATGAGCCCTGAAAGGGGTCTTCAACAACTGTGAAGAAGCGATTATTCAGTTTAAAGGGGCGACGGCGTTTGTCCTATTTGACCTATGTGGTGGTGGGTCTGTCGGTATGGCTTTTGCGGCGGACACTGCGGGTGCGTTTGCGTGATCCGCACGGGGTTCTGGACGATGCTTCCGGCTCCTGGCCTTTCATCGGCGCGCTGTGGCACAATCGACTGCTGGTGATGCCAACGATCATGCCGCGTTCATGGCGCCGGCGGGTGGCAATACTGGCAAGTGCTTCGCGGGACGGCGAATACGCCGCCGGCTACATGCGCTTTTTCGGCTACCGTCCGATTCGCGGTTCGACGAGCAAGGGCGGCACGCGGGCGCTGCGGTTATTACGACGGCAACTGTGCTCCGGCCTGTCCGTGG
>SLNM01000383.1 GCA_007133055.1 Lentisphaeria bacterium | reverse complement strand
CGGCATGTATGACCACCTCGATATTGTGGCAGTAGCCGGCCAGCGCCTCGTCGATGCTGTTGTCAACAATTTCATAGACCAAATGGTGAAAGCCGCGCTCGCCGGTGTCGCCGATGTACATGCTCGGCCGCTGGCGCACAGCGGCCAGTCCCTCCAGTACCGTGATCTTGCCGGCATTGTATTCGTTGGCGGCGGCAATCACAGCGGAAACACCGGTCTCGGAGTCTTCGGCGGATGGAGTGGAGGCAGAGGAATCGTTGTCGATCATGAAAAAAACAGCTCCTGAATTAAGCAGGTAAAACGGGTGAAACATTTAACATGGCACAACAATCATTTTTTTCAATGCGCCGGAAGAAAAAAAAGGGGGGCAAATGCAGATAACGCCATTGTTTGCCGGTTTGCGGCAAAAAACATGGGTGACGCATGGTTCGGGTTGGACAACGCCGGCAAAAGGCGGGAAAAGGGTTTTTTATGATAATAACGGGTTGACCGAGGGTGCTTAGATGAGCAACCTGAAGGTTAAACACAAACGGGGAATCAGAACTCAGTGCCTCAGTCTTAAAGGTCGCGCAAGTTGAACGCCATAAAATCGTCTGCCCTAATCGTCGTCCGTAATCGTCAACCGGCATGAAATCCGGCTGCTCTGCACCTTTCACTGACGGGTTGCCGGCGCTTGTTCTTAGGTTCTTGCAAAGCAGGTTTGCCGGGGTATTTTACGAATGCTTTTTTTTATGCAACCATGGTGGTCAAAAAGGGGATGACTCGGTGAAAAAGACGATCTTAAAAAAAATCGATTCGCGCGAGGCCAAAGTTGGAATCATTGGCCTGGGTTATGTGGGACTGCCGCTGGCTCTGGAGTTTGCCCATTCTGAGTTTTCGGTTCTCGGTTTTGATGTGGACCCGGACAAAGTGGCTTCCCTGCAAAGGGGCGAATCCTATATTCGCCATATTGACGGGGCCGCGCTGCATCACTTTTTCGTCGAGCGCAAGCAGGCGGAGGCGACGGTGGACTTCTCCCGTGCGGCCGAATGTTCGGCACTGATCATCTGCGTGCCCACGCCTTTGACCCGCCATCGCGATCCTGACCTGGGTTATATCGAGAGGACGGCGGAGACGCTTGCCCCGCACCTGGTCAAGGGACAACTGATCACCCTGGAATCGACCACTTATCCCGGCACCACCGAAGAGGTTCTGGCACCGATACTGGAGCGGGGCTCGGGGATGCGTGCCGGGCGCGATTTCCTGGTCGCCTATTCCCCGGAGCGCGAGGACCCCAACAATCAGAACTACACCACTCGCACCATACCCAAGGTGGTTGGCGGACTGGACCCCGATTCTCTGGCGGTGGCCCGCGCCCTTTACGACTGCGTGATTTGCCGGACCGTACCGGTGAGTTCATGCCGGGCGGCGGAGGCGACCAAGTTGATGGAGAACATATTCCGTTCCATCAACATTGCCCTGGTCAATGAGCTGAAGATTGTCTTCACTGAAATGGGGATTGACATCTGGGAGGTGATCGAGGCGGCCAGCAGCAAGCCATTCGGTTTCATGCCGTTCTATCCCGGCCCAGGCTTGGGTGGGCACTGTATTCCAATCGACCCCTTCTACCTTACCTGGAAGGCACGCGAGTACGGGATTCCTACCAAGTTCATCGAATTGGCCGGCGAAATCAACACCTCCATGCCGGAGTATGTGATCAACCGTCTTATGCTGGCTTTGAACGAACGCGGCAAGGCCTTGCGAGGCAGCCGAGTGCTGCTGGTGGGGCTGGCCTACAAGAAAAATGTCGATGATCAGCGCGAGAGCCCCAGCTATGTGCTTTGGAAGAAACTCCTGAAGCACGGTGCGGAAGTCGAATACCACGACCCGTTCTGCCCGGTGGTCCTCCCGTCCCGCGAGCATCCGGAGCTGGCCGGAATCAAAGGCATCTCCTGGCGGAAGGTGCTCGAGGGCGGGCATGACGCCGCCCTCATCTGCACAGCGCATGACGGAGTGGACTACCCGGCACTCTGCCAGGCGCTGCCTCTGGTCATTGACACTCGCAACGCCTGCCCTCCCGATCAACGCGTGGTCAAGGCCTAACTCCGTTTTGCGCCAGCCAAAGTTGCATCTACACCTCGCCCCACGCGTCGTCGCTTAAACCTCGTCCCACACACGTCGTCGAGTCGTTCATCCTGTGCTCCAGACCTCGCTATTTTGAGCACAAGATGGTCGCAAGTTGAACGATACTCAGAAAGAAAAATGCCCAACCAGTCTATTTTCAGGAACGGACAACAATATCCAACAGGGAATATCCAACCGAACAAGTACGGAACCCACAAAAAAACACCGCCCGTTCAATGGGGTTCACTTGGAAATTGGACATTCCGTGTTGAGTGTTGGATATTGAAATTGTAGGATATCCAGTTGCGGCATACCCTGAAAACAGGGCGTTCATTTTGCGCTTAAAAGTGAGTTCTGGTTATTGGTCGAGTCGGATACTCGACCTACGCCGATGGCCGAGTCTATATCCCCTGTCGGGGATGTTTCAGCCCCAGCGGGGCATGATCACCGTAGCCCAGGGTTAAGCGAAGCGCAACCCTGGGTTGGCATCATGAAAAAGAGTTGTGCCCTGAAGGGGCACCTCAACTCGACTCGACGAAGCTGAAAGATATGTCCGGGGTTCTTGGTTTGGATTATGCGGGGCGCCTTCAGCGCACCTTTTCCGGCAACATTTCTTCCCAGGGTTGCGCCTGCGCTTAACCCTGGGCTACGTTGAATTAGCCTTTCAGGCTAAGGAAATGGGTTGCACGGTAAAACAGCGGCCACGGTCGTTCTCGGCTGAAACGGGAATGGTTGTGCTATAAACCTCCCGGCGGCGCCCGAACTTTTCATCATCGGTCAGGATGGGGAAAAAGGCATGATTGACGGCGAAGGCGAATCGTAATCCGCTCTCGCGTGCCATGCCGTAGACTCTGGCGAAGGCAGGTCGCCCGCTATCGTCTGTCCGCTGCGGCTGATTTTCCGGCTGTTTGTTTCAACCGATGCACCCATCGCTGACGCACTAAAAAACAGGGCGTTGCATTTGCGTTTAAAAGTGAGTATTGGAAGACAAGCCGCCCCGTCACGACTTTACGGCGTCGGCCATGACATGGCTGACCCGTCGTGCGAAGTTCATGGGATCGGGAATTTCCAGTCCCGCCGTCAGCAAGGCCTGGTCGTAGAGCAGTTCGGCGTACTCCGTGAATTTCATCCGCCGGCTGCTGTCCTTGGCCATATTGTTCATGGCCTTCAGCAATGGGTGGGCGGGGTTGATTTCCAGAATCCGCTTAGTTGCGGGCATCTCCTGATGCATCGCCTTGAGGATTTTCTCCATATGCACTCCGATGTCCATGTCGTCGGAGACCAGGCAGCATGGGCTGTCAGTCAGCCGCTTCGAGACACGCACTTCCTTGACTTTTTCCTTGAGGACATCCTGCATCACCGCGATCAGCTCCTTGGACTCCGGCGGGATGGCTTCCTTCTTTTCCGCCTCCGGCTCTTTGCCGTCGTCTTTCTTTTCCGGCTGCTCATCGAGATCAAGCTCGAGGTCCCCTTTGGCGATTGACTTCAGGGGCTTGTCCGAGTATGAATTAATGGCCTGCACCACCCATTCATCGATCGGATCGGTCATCAGCAGGACATTGTAGTCGCGGACCGCGAACGCTTCCAGCAGAGGTGACTTTTCCAGGTTCCCCCGGCTTTCCCCGGTCAGGTAGTAGATGGCCTTCTGCCCCTCCTGCATGCTGTCTGCATATTCGGCCAGTGAAATCATTTTTCCCGGTTCCTCACGGGTGGACTCGAATAGAAGCAGCTCCTGCAGTTTTTCGCGGTTGGCCAGGTCGGTATGGACACCCTCTTTGAGCACTCTGCCGAATTCGTGCCAGAATTGGAGATATTTATCCTTCTCCTCGCTGATCATTTGCTTGAGAGTGTCGAGCACTTTACGCACCAGGTTCTTCTGAATAACTCGAATGACTTTCTCCTCCTGCAGAGTTTCGCGCGACACGTTCAGGGGCAGGTCCGAGGAGTCGACCACGCCGCGCAGAAAGCGCAGGTAGGATGGAACCAGAGCCTCGCAGTTGTCGGTGATAAAGACGCGCTTGACATACAGGTGAATGCCGCGATGGCGGTTTTCCGGCATGAACAGGTCGAAGGGCGCCCGTTCGGGCAGGTACAACAGGGCGTTAAACTCGGTTGTCCCCTCGGCATTCCAATGCAGCCAGGTCAGAGGATTGCCGAAGTCATGCGAGATATGCTGATAGAACTCCTTGTACT
>SLNM01000010.1 GCA_007133055.1 Lentisphaeria bacterium | reverse complement strand
CAGGCTCAAGTCTTCGCGGGTCCGGGAAAGAACGGCTATTTCACTCCATGGCAGTGGAGTGTGAACCGTGCGCAGGCGCATGATCTCGCGAATCACGCCATCGGCCTGGCCAAATATGTCCGGCACTTCCACGATCGCAATCCTACCCCGGTTCAACTGGTCTTTTTCAGCATTGAGCCCTCCTGCGGGCTGCAGGCGCCGCCCTTTGTCAATCCGGATTTCCCGGTCGGTCTTCATTCGATCCCGATTAAGGGCGATAAGACGATTGGCCGCCTCGATGATGTATGCGGTCGAACGATAGTTATCGATCAAATAGGATACCTGCGCACTGTAGTCTTTGCGGAATCGTCTGATGAAATTGACGTTGGCTCCGCGGAAGGCGTATATGCTTTGGTCGTCATCGCCCACGGCCATAATGGTCAGCCTGCTGTCCGCCTCATGTTGCGTTCTGCCGGCAATGGCGCCGATCATGTCGTACTGCGGCTGGTCGATGTCCTGATATTCATCGACCAAAATATATTCAAACCCGGCCAGCAACTTTTCTCTCACCTCATCCGGCTCGACGCCCGGGATTTCCCTTTCTCCCCGCAACGTCTCCACGGCTTCCTTTATCAGTCGGTCAAAATCCACTGCCTCCCCATTGTTCCGGGCCATTCTGGAAAACGACATGCCAAGTATGCGCAAAGCCAGTCCGTGATAGGTTTGAATGGTAACCCCCACCGCATCCTGCCCGACCAGATTTGCGAGGCGGCGGCGCAGTTCGAGAGCCGCCTTGTGATTAAAACAGCATATCAGCACGGAGCGCGGCCGCACTCTTTTCACCCGCAGCAGATAGGCGCAGCGATGCACCACGGTCAGGGTCTTGCCGGAACCCGGACCCGCCAGGACAAGCAGATTCCGGTTGACTGGATGCAAGACTATTCTGCTTTGATCAGGATTGCCCAGAGACTCGACAATATCCCGATACGATTTCGAAGTGGTCGCGTTTTCCAGCAGGGCGGATGCTTTGCCAAAGTATTGCTTGATAAACTCTTCCTTGCCCATGGTGAAATAAGCCATCACCAGATCAAGAGCGGCAGCGATCTTTTGCAAACCGTACTTGGCGTACTCGTTCATCACATGAACCTGAAAAATTCTCTCTTTATAATGGTTTTGCAGTGATTCATAGTGATCCTTGCCATAGCGCTGATCCATGCTTTCAGGCAACACTTTAACTGTCATTGCCGATCGGAAAATGGCGAGCCCGCGCTGAATTGTCAGGATTTGCTGCTCGTGCAGGAACATCAATCCCCTTTCGATGGCGGCCTGCATGTCCTTGATTTCCGAACGCAGCGCCAGGTCCTGCTCCAATGCCGACCGCAATTGCTCAAAGGTGAAATCTACGAGCAGGTCGGCTCTGGGAGCGGTCTGTGCGGGGACGTTGTTTATAATGGTGTCGAGCAGCACATGGGCAATCTGCCGCCGCCGCTCGGACAGCTCTTTCACCGCGTTCCAGTCGCGATTCAATTTCACACGATAGGCATTGCGCCCCACATGCCGCGCGCTGATGCTGCCTTTGCCGCCGCCAAAGCCGCGCCCATCCTCTTCAAGGCTTTGCATAATTCGCAGCAGCATCTCGACCGAGCAGGGTATTTCGCGTTCCCGCATGGCATCGTTCAGCAGGCAAAGATTAAGGTGCAGCCAGCCCTCGGGATCAGGCTCCTGCTCGCTGAGAATCTCTATGCATTCGCGGTCGGCGTCAAGAACCCGTTCAAGCCTTCTCTGGGAATTGTTCGCCACCTTGTAGCTGACGTAGGCCGTCAGCATAGTGTCCTTCTTCAACAACCCCACCCCCATCATGGCATCCAGGATTTTTAACACTTTCGAGCTTAAATACTCGACGCTGCGCCCTTCCTTCACCTGCTGCTCCGGTGTGTCTTCATGGCGATGCCGAAGGTACGATTGAAATTCCGGCAGCATGGTCAGCTCGTCCACCGACAGCATGTCCATTTCGGATGCGTTGATCATTTGCCGAACAATGGCCAGCCACAGCGACTTTTCGCGGTCGGAGAGCGACATTTGATCCAGCCGCGCAGCGGCTTCGGCGGCGCTTTTCACCAGAAGTCGGGCCTGAATCAGATTTGTCCGGTTCTCATTGCGCTCGACAAAACCCGCCCGTTCCAGCCAGGAAACAGCCGTCCGCACCTTGGTGTCGGCGGCATTGTCCATGATGTCGAACCCTGTATCCACATCCTGGTCGCGCAGCAGTTCGCCGGTGGTAATGACGACTTCATCGGACCTGCGGACTTTCGACATCTTTCTGAGGCCGCGCAGTATCTGGGCAATGTCGCGCCGGCTCAGCTCGGAAAATGCGCCGAGCCGAAACTGCTGCTCGCAATCGTCCTCGTCATAGAGCAGAACACAATCGGCCGGCCGCCGGTCCCGGCCAGCCCGGCCAGCCTCCTGCTGATAATTCTCCAGCGACCCGGGAACCTCGCCGTGGACAACCATTCGGACATCGTCCTTGTCTATCCCCATGCCAAAGGCGTTGGTGGCGCAAATCACTTGCAGTTCACCGTTCAAAAACTCATTCTGGATGCGTTTCTTCTCGGTTGGCAGCAAGCCGGCATGGAAGTAGGCCGCCTGCATGTCCTGACGCCGCAGATACTCGGCCGTCATCTCGGCATTTTTGCGGGTGGACCGAAAAACTATGGCGCTGCCGGGGCCGCCGGACGGAAGCTTGGCAACCAATAAATCGTGTATCATCGGCAACTTGCCGTGCGACTTGACTGTGCGCACCTCGAAATGCAGGTTGTCTCTCTCCACGCCGCCTTCGTAAAGCGTCAGTTCCATGCCGAGTTCGCTTCTGAAATATTCCAGGATTTCCTGCTTGACATCGTTCTTGGCGGTGGCCGAGTAGCAAGCTATCGGCGGCATCCAGCCACCATGATGCTCGGCCATTTCTCGAATGAAGCGCCCGGCATACAAATAGTCCGGCCTGAAATCATGGCCCCACTTGGAAAGACAGTGGGCTTCGTCAAGCACCCAGCAACCGATCTCGCGCTGCTTGATCGCGTTCCTGAAGGACACACTGCGCAACTGCTCCGGAGATACATACAGCAGACATATTCGCCCCATTCTTATGCCATGCAGAACGTCGCCGCGCTCCGGCCCGGTCAGCATGCCGTAAAGAGCGGCGGCGCTGTTCATGCCGGTACGCCGCACCAGACCGTCGACCTGGTCCTTCATCAATGCCTGCAATGGCGACAGCACGATGGTAAGCTGGCCGCGTCGATAACCGCGCAGCAACGCCGGCAATTGAAAGCAGATCGACTTGCCGCCGCCGGTCGGCAGGATGGCCAGCAGCGACTCGTCCCTCATGCCGGCCACAACCATGTCGCGCTGCAAACTTTTCCCCTGGCGATTGACCGGGGTGTCGCGAAATCCGCTATAGTTGAAATAGCGATTCAACTGAACTTCAGGATTATGGACTTCCCGGCAATAGGTGCAGTCCGGATGATCGCAGGGAATGTCGCGCAGACGCTTCAGCAAATCAACTATCCTTGGATGGCGCAAGCGAACCCAGGGCGGCAAAACCGAATCGCTGCCCGCCACCCGCAGCCAGGTCAGAACGTAAGCCATCAGCCAGCGGTCGCGGTCTGTGGCAAAATCGCCTTCCTGCAAGCCCGCGGCAGCCGTCTGACAGGCCAACCGGCCGACTGCCCGGCGTATGTTGGCGAAGGCATCTTTGGGACTGAGCAAGTCGCCGGTTGCCCCGGCCGCCGTGAAAACCTTCCGCATACCTCGTGCCAGGTGTGCATCACCTTCAAAATCACGGCACAACAGGAACCTGAGGCAGGAGAATATTTCGGGAGCACCCCGGTTCATGCCGCGCAATGCCTCGATCTCGTCGGCCAGTAAGACCGCGGACTGACGAGCGTCCGACACCGGATCGTTGATCGATTCCGACACCAGCTTGTAGCCCTTTACCAAGCGATGATATGGATTCTGCGGAAAACAGATAGGCGAGAGGAACAGGGTGTCGACTCTTGGCAGGGACATAAGGTGGCCGGCGCAGCCATGCCGGTCTATGACCTTTAAATCATGATCGACAATGTTGTGCCCGATCACGCACTTGGCGCCGGCCGCCAGTTTATCCAGCCTGGCCAATCCCTTTTTTAGATCAAACCTGCCCTTGCACAGCAGCTCTTTGCCGCCACGAACCGCGCCAATTTTGTGGATGCGCAGACCCTGCGCATCGGTTTCGAGATCAAGCAAAAGGGAACGGTCGAACATGTGGTGGTTTCCCCGGCGGCAAT
>SLNM01000039.1 GCA_007133055.1 Lentisphaeria bacterium | reverse complement strand
TGCCATTATTCTCTCCTGACACCTGAAACCTGAAACCTGACACCTGACACCTGAAACCTGACACCTGAAACCTGACACCCGAAACCAAGCTGTTACCCACAAAATCCAAGAAAACTATTAGCAACCCATTCGTTTTGAGAAAGAGCCAAAACCTATTCCGTTTTGGTGTTCCTGGCAACGTACTCGGCCAAAGTGTTGACTGACTGGAAGATTTCCTGCCCTTTCTGCATGTCCTTAACGTCCAAACCATAATGCCGTTGCAGCATAACCACGATCTCGACACCGTCCAGGGAGTCAAGTCCGACTCCGTCCCCGAACAATGGCATGTCGTCGCCGATTTCCTCCGGCGTAATATCCTCCAGGCCGAGATGCTCGACCAACAGCTCCTTCAGTTCCTGTCGAAGTGAGTCAATATCTTTATTCACGCGTTTTTTTCTCCTGATTGCACCAGACTGGCAGCAACCAATCCGGAAGATTGCTCCAACATGATTTTACCAACATGCTGGCTTAAGCTATTGTGTAATGTTAGTTTTTCAAGAGAGATCAGAACTCCGCTCCTGTTCTTGCCGCGACCCCTTTTTTGTAATAATGCTTTACTTCCCGCATTTCGGTGACCAGGTCGGCCTTGGCCAGCAACTGAGGATGGGCATTGCGCCCGGTGATTGCGACCTCGGTATGGGCGGCGCGCCCGTCCACGGCCGCCAATAGTTCATCGATGCTGAACAATTGATGATGCACGGCCATGTTTGCTTCGTCCAGTACAACCAATTGAAAATCGCCGCATTTCAATAAAACGGCGGCTTCCGACAAGCCCAGTCGGGCCGCCGCCCGGTCTTCGAGGGTGGGTTTCCGAACCAGGCGACCGGCGCCGTAGCGGCGCGTCTCGACCTGGCACCCCAGCATTTGCAATGCCGCAAGCTCACTGGTATCCTGCCCTTTCATGAATTGCACGACCAGCACGCGCCAGCCGGCGCCGACTGCCCGCAGGCACAACCCCAGGGCGGCCGTGGTCTTGCCCTTGCCATTGCCGGTATATACCTGGACCAGGCCCGGCCCATGACAAACATTATTACCTTTGGATGATGTTTTATTACTGTTCATCTGTCGCAGGCGCAACTCCTTGATCGCGCAATATCTTTGGTTTTCACTCCCCACTGGTCAAGCTCTATGTTGAAAACTACGGGCTGATCGCATGACTCGGGGATGAGTTTCACATCCAGAACCGCGCTGGCGCCCGCTGCCAGCGCTATCTCGAACCCGACCAGGATTGTCCCTGGGTTCGGTGCGTCGTAGTCTGTGGCAGGCTGCGAACTCCAGGTGGCAAGCTTCACCCTTGCCGGGGCGTCCACCCGCAGCCGCAACTGCCTGTTGCTCCTGCGCAGGATCAATGTGTTCCCGTCTGCCGCCGCCACTTCGGCTTCGGTCAGCATCTGCCAGCGAACCACTGCCGGTTCGTCGCCGCCCCGCAGCTCGTCCCTGACAACCGCATACTGCCCGCCGATCAAACCGACTCCGCGAACCGCCTGGGACAGCATCCCCTTGTACATGCAGGAAATATCGCTTGTGGCAAAGGAGAATTCCGGATTGTCGGAAAACCGGTCGAGCCGGGCATATTCCTGGACCGGCTGCAATTGCCCGTTCACCCGCAGCGTGTTGTGCAGGGAGTTGTTGAATCGCTGTATTGTCCAGCGCTGGGCGTCCTGGTCCAGGCCGAAGATATTCATCCCTTTCGATTCCAGGGATTCATAGTCCTGTTTTCCGGGATCAAGCGCCCATTTCACCCCATGCGACTCAAGAAAAAAGGATCCAATGTCCATGTGCCCGTGGTTGGCAGACGGCGAACCCAGCTTGAATCCGAGAAACACGGCATCCGGATTGTTCCAGGAACCGCGCATTGCGGCGACCGGAGAAGGACCCTGGGCAAAATATGCGCAGCTTGCAGGCTCTGAAACGCGGTTGAAATCCAGATTTTTGCCCCAGATCAAGGCACAAGGCAAAAGGCGGTTTTTGGCTGATTGCGCAAAGTCGGCATGTTCCAAACGCTGCTTTTCAATCCACAGCAGCCGGGGTTCCTGATTCCTTTCGGCAAACCAGAACATGGCCGGGCTGAACCCTGCCTTCGGACCGCAGTCGGACCAGGCAAAACAGTTTCCTGACGGCGTTGTCATGTTCAGAGGGAAACCACCTGTTTTCAAGAACGGCTCGTCATCATGCAGTCTCCATTTTTCGGGCAAAATTCTTTCCATGGCACTAATAAGCATCACATGGAACGTCGTGCCATAGCCCCAATAGGAGTAGCCTTCGGGATAGGCGCCATCCGGCTCGTACATCTCATAGGCCAAAGCAAGACTTTCAAAAGCTCGCTCAATCACTTCCGCTCCGGTCTCCGGATAGTCCTCATGGATGGCCAGTGCGCCAAAGACCATCCCGGCATTGCAGACCTGGTTCCAGTTGTTATTCCGGGTGAGAAACGTATTGTATTGTGAGTTGAAGGAAGGCTCAAGTCCTTTTTCCAATATCGCCTGCCTGATCCGCGCCCTGGACGACAAGGACATGCCGTCATACAGCCAGTCGTAGCCTATGGCCAGAGCCATTGTCATCTCCGCGACATCGAGAAAGTGCGACGGATTCCAGTCGCTGAAACCGGCAATGCCCAGCATTTCGTGTTCGGCCCGAGTCAGATATTTTTCCTGGCCCGTCATTCGCCAGGCATAGGCAAGAAAGAAAATGCGGCGAATAGCCTCTCTTGAGACATGCAGCAGCCGTCTGCCGATTTTCACCCGCTCCAGAATCGGCTGTCCAATCAGATCATCACAGGAATCGATAATTATTCGATGCAATTTCGCCAATATTCGATTGTCCTTGATGGTGTCATGCAGCAATTTCTCCTCGTCGCGCCACAACAATATTCGAGGGTGCTGTGGGACCGTGCCGGGGAAAATGTTGGCAGCTTCTTCCGATTTGACGACAGGTTGGTGCAAGTGTTGGTGGTTCATGAAATAGATTCTTTCTTCATTCTTTTTTGAGTGGCCCGCGCCAGGAAATACACCACAGGCCCGGTCACAATGGCCAGCAGCGGCGCTATTAGCAGCGCGCCCAGCCACCATTCCAGAAAACGCTGCCCGGGAGCGGATGCCAGTTGACGGAAAGGCACATCGGTAATGGCATGGCCGTGACGCAGAAAAAAGCCAAGCGCTATGCATATCCCCGGCACCACCGGCGGCATGCACAGGTTCTGCACGGCCAGTGCCATTACTTTGTTAAGTCTCAGCCTTAGAGTGACATAAAATACCGCGGCCATGTGTATTCCAATCAAGGGCAGGGCGCCGAGAAATATACCGACGGCGGCGGATGCGGCCAGGCCGGTCGGCGTGGCCGCCTCCCGAAACAGACGCATGAAGACCTGGCTGGGGTGCTCGAGCAATTCCCGGGTGGTAACAGGTTTGGGAAACAAGCGGCGGCTCGGCCAGGGCACTAGGCGCCGCCCGATCAAGCGCGTGTGCGCCAAAGAAATGCGCAGGTTGTCGACGAACGGGCGAAAGCTGGAAACCCGCTCGCCCGGCGGCGCGTACCGCACTTTGACCGGTACCGAAACAATGGACAGACCGGCCCAGGCAGCCCGAGCCAGCACTTCGATCTCGAAATCATAGCGACGCCCGCGCAACGGCAGAGCCAGAAGACAACCAACCGGGTAGGCGCGAAAACCACTCTGGGTGTCGGATACCAACTGACCGGTTTCGAGAGTTATCCAGAAATCGGAAAATCGCCGTCCGAACCGGCTGCGGCGCGGCATGGTGCCGTCCGCCTCCACGCGTTCACCGATAATGATCCGGTCCGGAGCCAGGAGAGGGAGGAACTTTGGCAGGTCGTCGGGAAAGTGCTGGCCGTCGCCGTCAATCGTCAGCATGTATTTACCATTTGCCTGGGCAACCTGCCTGAGGGCGGTCAGAAGAGCGGCGCCTTTGCCGCGATTTTCCGGATGGCGCGCCACCTTGATGTCGCTGTCCTTGAATATGGCGGTCAGGTCGCAGTCGGTGCTGCCATCGTCCACGATCATAACCCGGGGAATATACTGACGGCAGGCCGAGGCGACGGCAGCTATGGTGGCACCGTTGTTGTAGACCGGAATCACGCACCAAACTTCGGCCAGTCTGTCCCTGGCCTGAGGCAGGGGTGTCAAGTCCGATGGCCGATCAGTGTTCATTCGTTATCCCATGCGTATTCTCGCTTTCCCGCGGGCATTTGGGGACGGCGGGCCGCCGCCGTTAATCTGGGGACGGCGGGCCTCCTGGGGACGGCGGGCCTCCTGGGGACGGCGGGCCTCCTGGGGA
>SLNM01000159.1 GCA_007133055.1 Lentisphaeria bacterium | reverse complement strand
TTGAGCATGCGTACACATTCCTGGTAGCGATCTCTATACTGGCGCAAGGTTTCTTGCGATATGTATTTCTTGAGCATGGCCATATAGGTGCTTTCTGCCATTATTCTCTCCTGACACCTGAAACCTGAAACCTGAAACCTGACACCTGAAACCAAGCTGTTACCCACAAAATCTAAGACAAAAATATTAGCAACCCATTCGTTTTGAGAAAGAGCCTGAAAAATGTCATGCCCCACCTCCCGACACCCCGCACCCTGGCGCCTGAGCAGTCATCAACTGACAAGCAGCAGGGCTATCCATGGAATTAGATTGAAAACAAAAACCAAAATTTTGTAAAAACCGATGAAAGAATAGAAGACCGTATTAAAAGTTTCCCTCGACATGGGAAACCATTTGCTGTGCATCCTGTAAATAAAATCACCGGCGACAACAAAACCAAGGAAAGAGAGGAGCAGCAATCCTACGTTCAGGAGCGTACACCACATAAAGAAACGAATCACCAACTGAATATCCATTATAAAACCTCCAATTGTTATGGTTGCGGGCGATATGTCGATGCCTCCGACATAAAATGGCAATCTTATAACCAAACATACCTCTTTCCGCTTCAAAAACAAGCTGACAACAAGTGGTTTTAGCAGGATTTGGAAGTATGAGTTCACGACTTCAGCTTGTGCCTTAAAAGACCCTCGCCTGCTGGTCGGGCGGGTGAATATGTTCAAGGGCTAATATCGCGCCGCCGGCGCCGCCGCCCCCCTGCCGCCGGGAGGCGGCGGGGCGGGGAAGAGCGAGGTGGGGGCGGTTGGTTTTAGGCATTGAACATCGCTCCACCGGGACCAGCCCAGGTGGTGGCGGGAACCCCTGCTTGCCGGGCGGGATTATCAGGCGCTCTTATCGTCGCTCGCACGGTTAGTGATCTGCGGAGCGGACGGCGAACGACCCGCTCGCTGAAGCTTCGCTACCACGGCCGCGTAAACGCGGAACTGAGACGGTTTGGTTGGCTCGGATGAATGGAAGGCTGGAGTCATGGAGTCCCCATTTCTGTTGTTTTTTTGCGTGACTGGATGACCGGCGCTGGTCATCCGGCCAAATCTTGGTCGCGCAAATCGATCGTCTCCAGATGATTGTCAATCGCCTTGAAATGTTCATCGGCATGAACCAACGACATTCCCTGCACTCTTGCGCAGGCGGCTATGCAGGCATCGGCCATGGGCAGTCGGGCTCCAGCCTGCCGCCGCAGGGTCAAGGCAGACTCGACCACCGCCTCGTCGACCGGGCACACGCATTGCACCAGATTGCGGTAAACCCGCCAGTAGCGCTCCGCATCCGCCAAAACGACCCGCTGCCAACTTAGCAGCATGGCCAGCTCGAAGCGACTGAGGACGCAGACGGCGGCGCCACGGCGCAGACAGTCGGCCACAAACCCGCAACTGCGTCCGTTCAGCAGGTGAACTCCCAGCGCGGAGGTGTCCAGCAGATAGCGCGTCTTCACGGCATCCCCTCTTCAATGTCCTGGTTTTGCGGGCTGTGCCGATCCTCCTCGTCGCGCATGCGCTGCAAATCGGCCAGGGCGGAGTCCGCATCGATCCTGTATCTCGCGGCGTCTTCCCGGATGTCGTTCAACTGTTCATCTACCGACGGCATGATTTTGAGCAGGATTGTGTTTCCCTCCCGACCTTGGCGCCAGACCAGCTCGGTGCCCGGATGAATGTTGTATTCGCGGGCGATGCTTGCCGGGATCGTGATTTGGTTTTTGCCTGTGACTTTGGTTGCCATAGCCTTTTCCTTGATTTTAATGGTTCAAGGATAATATACAATGCCTTGACGAAAAAGTCAATGCCCTTCCTTGACCATGGGCCTGGCCAGCCTCCGCAAACGCCGAAGCCGTATCCTTGTTCGCCGAGCAGATCGCTCTTGACCCGGGCGTGCAGCGATTCGACCAAGGCTTGCGCGTCGCCTTCGGAGCCGCATTCGAAATATTAGACCGAGCCGGCGCCAGTTCTCCCGGTCGTCCAGCAGGTCGCGATAAAGCGGGCTTTGCGGACTCCGCAACAGTTCCAGGCAAGGCTTCAGGCCGAGACTGATCTCGCAGCTGTGAAGTTGCATGCCACTAAAAAGCTACAGTCAATTTTGCCCCGGGAATGAATTAAGGTGCTAAGTTAAGTGTATGTCAAGAGTCAATCGCTATTAACGGAGATTTTCATGAAAACAGCATACATCGGCACATATCCTCCCCGGCAATGCGGGATTGCCACTTTCGCCAACAACCTGATCAAATCTATAGCCGCGAACACTGATGAAAAGGAAATCGTCCGGCACGCCAATGTCATTGCCTTGAACAATTCAGGTTTCGAGACGGCTTATGATTATCCCGAAGAAGTCAAGCTGACCATTCGCCAGGAAGAGCCGAGTGACTATATCAACGCCGCTCAGTTTGTTAACTTGAGTGATTCCGAGGCGTGCGTTGTCAACCATGAATTCGGGATTTTCGGCGGTGGCGATGGAATCTATCTGCTGCCTTTGTTGCATCGGCTGAAGGTGCCATTGATTGTCATCATGCACACTGTCCTGCGGGAGCCGACTCCGGGGCAGAAAAAAGTGGTTCAGGAAATCGGCAGGGTCGCCAGCAGGATCGTGGTGATGAGCCGGAAGGCGGTGGACTTTCTGACCGGTATTTACGGCATCCCGGAAGAGCAGATCGCGGTCATTGAACACGGGGTTCCTGACTTTCCCGCGGTTTCGCATGAAGTGATAAAGAAGAAATTCCGCTTTCAGCAGCGCAAGATATTGTTCACATTCGGGTTGCTCAGTCGGAACAAAGGGATAGAAACGGTTTTACATGCTCTGCCGCAGGTTGTCGAAAAGCATCCCGACCTGCTTTATGTTGTTCTGGGCAAGACTCATCCCGAGGTGGCAAAGCAGTCGGGGGAAGAATACCGGAATTACCTTAACCTGCTGGTAAACGAGTACAGGCTTCAAAAGAACGTGTCGTTTTTGCAGAAGTTTGTTCAGGAGCAGGAGTTGTTCGAGTATTTAAGGGCCTGCGATATTTATGTAACCCCCTACTTGAACGAAGCCCAGATTACCAGCGGCACCCTGGCGTATGCCGTGGGGGCCGGAGCGGCAGTCTTGTCAACTCCGTATTGGCATGCAGAGGAACTGTTGGCGGAGGGACGCGGTTGGCTGTTCGACTTCAAAGACTCGCAGCGGCTGGCGGAGCTGCTGAATACCCTGCTTGATTATCCGGATAGACTGCAACAGTTGCGGCGGAACGCATTTGAGTACGGGAAGAAAATTCGCTGGCCCTTGATTGGTCGGCAGTACCTGGAGCTGGCCCGTTCATGCAGGGAAACAGAAGGGCCGGCTGCCGTCGCAATTGAAGAAAAGACGGTAATCGATACTTCAGTGATGCCGCGATTCTCCCTGGAGCATGTGCGGCGGCTTACCGATGACACCGGCATAGTCCAGCATGCCACTTATGGCATACCCAAATTGAAAGAGGGATATTGCCTGGATGATAACGCCAGAGCGCTGCTGATGGCGCTGATGGCTTGCCGGGAGAAGAAAGACGCCACTGCCTTGAGTCTTATCCCGGTTTATTTGAGCTATATCCATTATATGCAGAATGAGAGGGGGGCTTTTCGCAACTTTCTCAGTTTCGACCGCAAGTTTCTTGACGAAGTTGGTAGTGAAGATTCATTCGGGCGGACAGTCTGGGCGCTGGGATACCTGATATACCGGGCGCCGAACGGTTCTTACCGGGAATTCGGCAAGGAACTGCTGGAAAATTCATTCGGCTATTTCGATCAGCTTACTCATTTGCGCGGCATTGCCAACTCGATTGTCGGCTTGAGCTATTACTTGAAGTCTTATGATACTGACCAAGGGCGGCGGAAACTATTGGCGGAGATGGCCGGGCGCCTGGTGCGCGCTTATGAAAACAACGCCACTGAAAGCTGGCCGTGGTTTGAGTCTAAGCTTAGCTATGACAATGCAATTCTGCCGTTGAGCCTTTTTCATGCGGCAGAAACAACCGGGGACGAAACAATCCTGGCGACCGCCGTAAAGGCAACTCGGTTTCTCGAAAGGGTGACCATGGACAAAGGTTATCTTTCCCTGATTGGCAGCGAAGGATGGTATCCGCGGGGAGGCGAGCGGGCGATGTTCGATCAGCAAGCCATAGACGCGATGGCCAGTGTGAGGTTGTTTTTTCAAGCCTACAAGGTCACTCGGGAACCGGAGTACATTGAAAAAATGTTTTTATCGTATTTATGGTTCATGGGCGAAAACGTGTTGCGGGTTCGTTTATACGACCCTGAGACTTGCGGTTGCTGCGACGGTCTGCAGCCGGGCGGAGTGAA
>SLNM01000015.1 GCA_007133055.1 Lentisphaeria bacterium | reverse complement strand
GTCCGCCCGGCGGCAATCGGGGTCAGGCTGGGAATCGCCAACCTTTCAAAGGCGACCAGCGCCCGCCACTCGCCACCGCCGCCGGAGGTGGCCGGCTTGAGGTTCAGCCAGCACTTGATCTTCTCTCCCAGTCCAACCGGGTAATAGCGTTTAAGGTAGGCCTCAGCCATTCTTCCGTCGGCGAGAGGCAGGGTCACCCGTGCCGTGCCGCGCTGGCGCACCACCTTTTTTACCGACTCCCCGCGCAGCCCCCAAACTGCCGCGGCCGAGTTAAGCCCGGCCTGCCGCAAATTGTCGGCGAATTCGGAATTCACCCAAAGGTTGCCGTCATCCCACAATTCAACAGGCACGATGGCTGACTACCTCCTGAAAAAGATTTTCCAATTCATCAACATGCCGTTCCCAGCAATAATCGGCGGCCGCCTCGACGGCGGCCTCCGCGCGTGCCTGCCTGGCCGGCGGAGGGAGGGACAGATGCCCGGCAATCAACCGAGTGATTTTATCAGTCATGGCGGCATTTTCCACAACGTATCCGCCGCCGTCCGGTCCGAGCATTTCGGCGGCGCCATTGTCGGCGGTGGTCAGGACTGGCAGACCGCAGGCGCAGGCTTCCAGGCAGACATTGGCAAACGGTTCATAAAGACTGGGGCACACAAGCAAGTCGGCGGTCGCATACAGTTCGCGCATATTCTCCTGGCGTCCCAGAAATCGCAGATTTTTTTCGACCCCCAGTTTTTGCGCCAGCCGCCGGTAATGCCTGGGGTTATCGCTGCCTGCCACTCGCAGTCTGGTGCTGGCCAGCAGCCCGGCGGGCAGTCCGGCGAGAGCTTTGATGGCCGAACTCAGCCCCTTGATCCGAAAATCCTCGGCCACCAGAAGTAGCACATTGGTATCCGGCTTGATTCCCTGGTTGGCTCGCAACCTGGCTCTTTCGTCGGGATTTTTCGGAGGATGGAATGAATCATGGTCGACTCCGTTGCGAATGACTTTCACCCGGTCGGCGGGGAAACCAAATATTTCCACCACCTGTTTTTGGATCAGCCGCGAATTGGTCACCACTCGCCGAGTATGGCTGGCCGTCAAAGTCTGTCTTTCCAGGCGCAACAATGAACGGTGCCGCGGATTCCATTGCTGCCAATATGAATAGCCCATTGCCAGCCACTTTGCGTGAAGTTGTTCAGTCACTCGAAAAACATCGACCGGATAGGTTCGAGACAGTCCATAAACCAGGTCGGTTTCGGGAAGCGCCGCCAGCACCCGTTGCGCCCGAAGATGAAAGTTCCGAGCCCGTAGCAGGGTCGTGCCGCCGCGTGGAACTGGTGCCCACACCAAACCGGGCTGGCCCGGCGCGTCGAATCTCTCGGCCAAAATTTTTACCTCGTGCCCGCGCTCAGACAATCCCTCGGCCACTGTCCGGGCATACCGCTCGGCTCCGCCGCCGAGGCCATATTTCTTTTTTATCAAGGCTATTCGCATTTGTGCAATTTCGAAAGCTTGGCGAGCAAGGCGTCCAGGTGCTCTTCATGTTGATCCTCGATCGTATTGCCGATGAAAGTGCCAAGTCTTCGCAGCGATTCCCAGTTCAGGTTGAGTGCCAGCCCTTCGAGCTTGCGGTTCAGCCGCGACAATTCAGACCACTGTCGTTTTCTCCCAGCCTGCATGATCGCCAGAACCAGGTCGTCGAGATTGATCCTGAGCAAGCGCAAAAGATACTCGATGTCCTCGTTCTTGACATGATGGTCAGTCCGCCATTGTTCGAATAGTTGCTCTATCTTTGTGGTTTCGGATGTCATGCTTGAGTTGTAACCCTATTTCGCCTGCATTGTTGCATGTAAACTTCCCACCTATGGCTGACATCGCATTGCGCCGCGCATCCGCACCGCGCTGGCCAGGTGAATTAATCAAGCTAAGGTAACTTTTCAGCCGGGGCTAACATAGTACCTCGTATTTCATAATTTTCCAGCAGCTCATATCGGCAAGGGAAACTGTTCATGGACAATGCCGCCAAGCAACCACGCATTCTAATTCTGGGTCTTAATCCGGCCTGGCAAAAAACCCTGTGCCTGCCACACTGGCGGAAAGGCGAGATAAATCGAGTGGCGAGCTGCACGGCCATGGCCAGCGGCAAGGGAGTAAATACTCTCCAGGCCATGCGCAGCCTGCAGCTCGGGAACCAGGCAGTTCTGGTTCAATTCGCCGGTGGCGCGACCGGCAAAATGGTGGCAGACAATCTGACATCCAGAGGTTTAACCCACATCACCATTCCGGTTGTTGGCGGCACCCGTGTCTGCACCACTCTCCTCGACCGGTCGGACGGGACAATGACCGAGCTGATCGAACCGTCGCCGAGGGTGGGCGCCGGCGAGCTGCGGCTGCTGCGTGAGTGCTTGCGGGAGCAACTGCCAGTCAGTCGCACTGTGGTTTTGTGTGGAACCCTGCCGCAGGGGGTGCCGAGTCAACTGTACGGTGATATTGTTGAGCATATTCGCAGCCGCGCCTGGGTGGTGATTGACGCATGGCGCGACGCGCAGCCTGCCCTGGCCGCCGGTCCGCATCTGTTGAAGATAAACGGTGTGGAACTGAAACAATTGACCGGACATTCGGATCAGCAGGTCGCTGTTCAGGAGTTGTTCCGTCAGTACCAGTCGTTGTTGTGGGTAGCCATTACCAATGGACCGGAACCAGCGTCCTTCCACAGCCGCCAGCAGGGTTGGTGCTACCGCCTGCCCAACCTGAAACGCACCCTCAGCCCCCTGGGGGCGGGGGATACTGCCACCGGCATTATGGCCGGGAACATTGAAAAAGCACTGGGGCCGCGATCGGGATTTGACTGCCGCACTGATGAATATCGGCAGGCCTCGCAAGAGCTGGCCGCCGTTTTCCGAACGGCTCTTGCCGCCGCCTCGGCTTCCTGTCTTAAAGCTCATCCGGCCATGTTGCAAGTAGATGATGTACAACGAATAGAGAAAAAAATACGAATGCAGGAAGCGGGCAGTTGATATTTATCGCCGGGTTTCGATTAAGAAAGCGATTACGACAACGACAAAGGACTGGATTCGGGCTGGCCCGAATAATTCATGCGCCATCTACTGCGAGGCGCCATTGCACGCAATCTCAACTGCTTGCGGCCGACACCGTTCTTGTAGTACGTCAAGTACGTCCGCGACCGGTTTACGGCTGCAAGCTGCTGATCTTACGCACACTGGCGCATCTCGTGGCGAAGATCATGAATTAATCAGGCTAGTTGTACAGGTCAAGAAAATAGAGCAGCAGGAAAACGAAAGTAACTGCCGCCGCCATTGTGGAGATTAAACTGGCTATCACCGCCATGGTGCCGGGACCGCCGGTTCCGGCGGCTGTTCTAAATTGTCCGCCTGCGCCCGCTTGCTGCGAGCCGCCGGCCATTTGGTCGGCCGACAGCTTCATAGTTCCCTTCTCTTTTTCACCGGCGCCAATCTTCATTGTTTTTCCGCCGCTTGACCCCGCCTTGATCTTCAGTGTCCGCTTGGCGGCGCCGCCGGTGTCCTTGCTGCCGGCTATGTTGGTGGTCTCGGTCTTTTCGGCGGCCGCGTTCCCAGGCGAAGTTTCAGCCTTGCCGGGTTCACCGGTCGTCTGCTTTGGTTGCTCGGCACCCCCCTGCGCCCGCGGCCCGCCAGTGGGCGGTCGCAATCGGATTGTGCCCTGAGACTTCAAGCGGTCCTCGATCTCCTTCTTTTTCTGCTGGACAACCTTTAACTCCACCGTGCTGGATTTCTTACCCTCCTCCTTGTCTGTCTGCTCGGCGCTTTCTTTTCCAACCGGCGTTTGACTGGTCTTTGCGCCCGCGCTGGGAGGCTGTTCGCGGTTCTGCGGCTGCAGAGTTTCCATTTCCACGGTATGGGCAGGGGGCTCTTCGGTATCCGGCTGGTCTCCGGAGTCCTTAGCCGGCGCCTGTTCCTTCTGGTCAGCCGTTTCACCTGCCTGAGGCTGCGCCTGCAGAGACTCCATTCCCACCGTATGGGAAAAGGATTTGTTTGTATCCTGTGCATCGGCATCCTGGGACGGCGCCTGTTCCTTCTGGTCAGCCGCCTGCTGAATATCAGCCTGTTGCTTTTGCTGCTGTTCCTTTTGGTCTTTTTGCTTGGCCATTTTTTCAACTCCTCAAAAAGTTGTGGTTTTCTTCTTCCGGTTGCTGTTAATTTAACCCCGCCTTTTGATGATTGCAAATCATCGTTGCGAATTTTCGCAAGCCGTCAGTGATCTTAACCTGAATAATTCATGAGCCATCTACTGCGAGGCGCCATTGCACACAATCTCAACAGCTTGCAGCCGACACCGATCATTGCCGTACGTCAAGTACGCCGCGACCGGTTTACGGCCGCAAGCTGTTG
>SLNM01000279.1 GCA_007133055.1 Lentisphaeria bacterium | reverse complement strand
GACTTGTGTGCCTAATCGTAATCGTCAACCGGCATGAGATCCGGCTGCTCTCCACCTTTCGCTGACGGCTTACAGAAACTTTTCTGTTTCACTTGACATCCCCATATGATCGGTCTAAATTGTCTTTTGGGCTGGAAAAGCAATTTACTATCTCCTTATGAAAAAAAGGCCAGAGAATTGCGAAATGTGAATTTTGTAGGTCGACTATCCGAGTCGACCATGCGAATCGAGCCGGGGCGAGACAGATTCTCACCCTACGATTGGCTCGATTCGCCCATTTCGCAATTCCCTAAAAAAAGGGCGAAAAAGATGAAGGTAAAAGATCAGAGAAGCGCGGTTGGTTCGCTGGCGGCATTTGTGGTGCTGGTCGGAATGGTTTTATGCGCTGCGGCGCAGAGTTTTTTGAATCCGTACGAGGGGGTCGACTGGCAGACCACCGGGCATTATGACGCAAATTTCCATACGCATACCAGATTGTCCGATGGACGGTTCACCCCGCACGAGGTCATTGACCGCTACAAAGAGCTGGGATATTCGATTCTGGCCTTGACCGATCACGACTCGCATCACTTCAGAGCACGGCCCAAAACGCTGTATCCGTGGACGGAGATCAACGCAATCTATGAGCAGCTCAAGAATGAGCGGCGTTCACGCGGCGGTGGAACCTGGGCCGAGGAGGAAGGCTCTGAATGGCAGGATCGTGACCCCGCCGAGCTGGGGATGGTGGCAATAGAAGGCAGCGAGATCAGTAATACACACCATATAGGCAGCTATTTTAACGATTATGCCGGCGGCACCGGTTCAGAGGAAGTTGCCTTCAAGGAAATTGTCGACCGCAATGGGTTGGCGGTCTTTTTTCATCCGGGACGATATGACCGCAGTGTCGACTGGTATGTAGATTTCTACGAGAAGAATGATCACTTGATCGGCATGGAAGTTTATAACCAGAACGACCGTTATCCGGGCGACCGCGCTATATGGGACCGTGTGTTGCATCGGCTGATGCCGGAACGTCCGGTCTGGGGTTTTGCCAATGACGATATGCACAGTAATAATCATCTTGGCCGTAATCGCAATGTAATGCTGCTGCCTGAACTGAATGCCGCCGCGGTACGTACCGCGATGGAAAACGGACACAGCTATTTTTATGTTGCCAGTCAACTTGGCGCCAAACCGGCGATAAAGATCACAGATGTAAAGGTTGCCGCTGATAGCATAGCGCTTTCAATCGAAGGTGATGTTACGGATATCCAGTGGATTACCCACAATCCGGCTGAAGACGACAGCGTGGTTGTCGGCGACGGTGCCGTCATTGATATGGCGGACGTTCCTGAAGATGCGGTATTTGTCAGGGCAGTTGTGATTTGCGCGGATGGCCGGGCATACACCCAGCCGTTCGGAATTAGGCGCTGAAAGGCCTGTTTGTCGGCAACTGCTCTGAGAAAGAGCACCGGGAATCATTGATTAAATGGAGATGAAGCTTTATGCGGTTGTGCCGGGTAGTGTCGGCCATGGCGGCGGCAGGGCTCTGGTTGGCGGTGACGGTGTCCGCCAATACCTATTACGTGGATTTCGCCGACGGCGACAATGATGCCGACGGCCAGTCGCCGCGGACCGCCTGGAAGCACGCGCCGGGCGACCGCAATGCCACCGGCAACCCGGCCGCCGCAAGTCTGACGCCGGGCGACACTGTCGTCTTCCGGGGCGGCGTGGCCTATCATGGCAGCATTAATCTTGCAGCATCGGGGGCGCCGGACAACCCAATTGTCTATGACGGCAACACGTCGGGTCGCTTCGGTGAGGGCCGGGCGATCCTTGACGGTGGCCGGGTGATCGACAACTGGCAGCGCTGCCGGTCGCCGGCGGAAGCCCAGGGGAACCCGCGCTGGCGCGACATTTTCCACGCCGACATCGAGGTGGACACTTCTTCCAACATGGACCATGCCGAGTTTGTCCTGCATCGCAAGGCGCCCGGAGACCGGCAGGCGCCGTGGCAGCGGGTCATCCTGATCGACGGCAATCGCCGCCTGCTGCCCATCGCCCAGTTTCCGAAGCCGTCGGATCCTTTCTATCCCGATCGGCCGCATGATTTCCTGGTGTCGCCGAACCGGCTCGATGTGCGCCAGGGCGAGGGGGTCAGTTTACTGGTCGATCAAAAGAACCTGTCGTTCCGCAGCCCGGATCACTTCGATGGAATGTTCATTGGCGTGCATGGCGGCAACAACCATGTCTATTTCGCCAGGGTGAAGGCGTATGATCCCGCCGCTGGCCGACTGCGCCTGCCCGAGTTCACGCCGAGCACCTACGAGACGACACGGTATGCCTTCTACAACTCGCCACGCCTCATCGAGCAGCCGGGCGAATGGTCGATCAGCCCCCTTGGCAATGGCCAATCGCGAGTTTATCTGATGCCGGACCAACTCGGGGACGGGCAGCCGGTTAATATCGGCTTTCCGGTCTTCGACACCGGAATCTCGGTCGAGAACGGGGCTTCCCATATTCGCGTTCGGGGATTCCTGATCCAGCGCTATTCCGGCGGCGCCGGCGGGATCGCGGTCAGCCGCAGCCGAACCCGCTCGCGGGACATCGGCATCGCCGACTGTGAGATTCGCTTTATCAGCGGCCATGCGGGGATCGGGCTTAATCATTGCGACGAGATCATGGTCGAGAACTGCCATATCCACCATTGTCCGGGCTGGACAACCGGCATCTTCCTGAACCGGGTCAACAACTACACGGTGCGCGACTGCCGACTGGACAAGAACTCCGGCAGCGGCATCCGCCACTACGAATGCCGGGACGGCGTTGTCCAGAACAATACCGTGCTGAACCATTTCGGCATGCATTCAAGCGGGATCAATGTCTACGAGGGCTGCGCCAACCTGGTGATCGAGGGGAACTACGTTCACAACACCATCGCCATCAACCGCAATGCCGAGAATATCCTGTTCCGCCACAATGTGGTCGACGGCCTTGGCCGCGCGCCGTTGACCGTGGGGATGTGGACTTCTGGACGGGTTGGCGGCCGGACGCTCACGAACATCCGGTTCATCAACAACACCTTGGTCAATACCAACCGCGATGTGCCATGGGCGGCCGGCCTGCTTGGCCAGCGGCGGGGCAGCCCCGGTTCGCCCGAAGGCCTGGTTGTCCGCAGCAATATCATGGACCGCCCGGCCGAAGACCTGCCCGGTGTGTTCGAGAACAATATCTACACCCGCGAAGTCGAAGCCCGCTTCATGGGCGAGGGCTGCCGAGTTGTCACGGACCTGAATGTTCTTTTCCTCGACCCGGAAAACGGCGACTGGCGCCGCCGCCCGGACGGCCCGCGCATGGACATCGGCGCCCATCCCCAGTAGCACAGGCAGGATGCACAGGCAGGATGTCTGTGTTACCGCCGGGACGCGCTCATGGCATCTGCGTCGCAGAACCACGAATGGACACAAATGGACACGAATGGGGCAGGGATAGCCACAAAAAACACAAAAAGGCACGAAAAGGGGGGCAGGAGGACTTTTTTCAACCGCGAAACACGCGAAAGGGCGCGAAAGGAGAGCAGTGTTGTGGAGCCGAGTCATTCCCTGGCCTGATTAGCGTCGGCGTCTCGCCGACCAGTGACGGCGGGGAAGCGAGGTCGCGGCAGTACAACGGGCGTCCCCGCCCGTAGCCGCAACCTCGGCGCCGACCGGCGACGGCGGGGACACCGTCGCTACCTTGGGGTGCGATCACAGGTGCCACCATTTGCCACGGCAGTGCTATTAGTTACCCAAAATAGGCAATGCGCAAAATGGGAACTTGTGAGGCTAGGTAATCCAGTGTTTCTTTTTGGGCCATTGCGTAAAAATGGCCGCAATTACCCAAAATAGGCAATGCGCAAAATGGGAACTTGTGAGGCTAGCCGATTCGATGAACGGCTCGTCGCGTTGCTCCTTGCAAAAGCTGGAGAGGGTTTTTATTGTATACGATATGAATCGGGGTTGTTTGCCAAAAAAAAATTTTTTTAGATAGGGAGGGTGCGCTGATGATGAGGTGTTTTGCGTGGTTTGGGTTTGGGATGGTCTTGCTGGGGATGTCTTTGTCTGTCTTCGCCCAGGATGATTATTGTCTGCAGGAAGGGCTTCACTGCCGACACCGATTCGGAAGGCAGGGGCCACAAGCTGTTCTTTGGCGAAATTCTTTCGGTATGGGTCAGGAAGTAAAAGGATGGCAAGCAGGAACCTTTAACCGCGAAAGTTGCGAATGGGGGGAGGTTTTTTACAACCGCTTCGCTTGAGGAGGGATAAGGAAGGCAGAGGGGGACAAGGGGCGGGAACCACGAATGGACACAAATGGACACGAATGGGGCAGGGATAGCCACAAAAAACACAAAAAAGCACAAAAATGAG
>SLNM01000001.1 GCA_007133055.1 Lentisphaeria bacterium | reverse complement strand
GACAGAAATGTTGCGGATTTTCATGGCACCAGGTATTTCTGGCAAGGCGATCCAGACGAAGAATTCAATCCTCTTGACATGCAAAAACACGTTGCCCGCCCATCAGTGAGCGTGATGCCGCCCTTGCAGGAAGGCGCACCGGTACGGGTGGAGTATATCTATGAACCGTAATCACAGCCGTTGCGATCCCGATAGCGATTTCGATGGAGAACCGGCGAACCTGAACAACAAGAGAAAAAGGCAAAGGAGAGTGTACCATGAGAAAGTATGATCGAGTTAATGTTGGTGGTCTGGCCGCTGGTCTGTTATCAGTGGCGGCGGTGCTGCTCCTGGCGGCAGGCTGTGGCGAACAAGTGGCGGAGTATGAAGTTTCAGGCGATGGAGGCAGAGTTGAGGTGTCCGGGGAGCGTCCCAGGCTGGTGGATGAAAAGATGGTCGGACTGCCCGTTTTCCCCGGACTTGAATATGTGCAGGGATTGCGCGTCCAGGACATGCCCGAGGGCGCGGCCACGCTCTCCTATGTCAGGGGCTCCACCACCGCCACGTTGGAGGAGGTGCTGGCCTTCTATCATGAGCATTTCGCCGACTGGCACTATCACGAGGTGATGGGGTTCCACCACTTTGCCCGGGACAAGCTGGCCGGTGATTTCCACCCCAGCGTCGAAGAGATGGAAAAGATACCGATCATCCGTGTCCACCTCCCGTCTCGCAGAAGAGAGCCCGTAGTCGAGGTGCAATACTCCTATGAATGAGAAACGTTCCCGCTTGGCGGCCAGGCCTGGCCGCCAAGCGGAAGCATTGGTCAGGAGGCAAACAGGTTGTTGGTCGAGAATGTGGGGTCGCTGGTCAGGTTGATTCCCAGCCGGCGCAATCCCGCTTCGTCCCCGCGGGCGGGGATATGGCTGAGATGCGCTTCGCAGCCGCGCAGCTCCTTCAGCTTTTCCAGAGCGGCCTGCGCGGCCGGATTGGTCAGGCCGCTGATGCACAGCGCGGTCAGGGTCTCGTCCAAGTCCAGACTGGTACTGGGACGGTCGAGGATATTACGCTTAAAACCGGCTATCGACTCGAGAATGGCCGGCGGCAGCAGATGAATCGGATCGGGAATGCCGGCCAGGGTCTTGACGGCATTGAGGATCATGCTTGACGCCGCATGCATGACCGGCGAGTTTTTGCCCGCGACCAGGCATCCGTCGGGCAATTCAATGGCGCCGCCGCAGAAGAAGCCGTTGTGCCCCTTGCCGCTATCCTGAGCCTGGCGCGCCGCCTCCCGGGCCGGGCCGACCACTCTGCGGCCCTCCGGACGTAAATTCAACGATTCCAGCAGTACTTCTATGCGATGAACCACTGACTTCTCCACCAGCCCCATGGAATACTCGCACTGGGCCCGAAAATAGCGGCGGATTATTTCCTGGCAGGCCGCCCGGCCGACTACGGCATCGTCGGTGATCCCCATGGCCACCTGGTTCACCCCCATCTCAGTCGGAGATTTGTAGACAGTACCAGCGCAGGAACCGTCGCCGGCAATATGCGCCAGTATCCTTTGCAGTACGGGAAACACTTCCATGTCCCGATTGTAATTGACCGAGCGCACATCGTAGGCATCGAGGTGGAAGGAGTCAATCTGATTGTAGTCGCCCAAATCGGCGGTGGCCGCCTCGTAGGCTATATTGACCGGATGCTGCAGGGGCAGATTCCAAACCGGAAAAGTCTCAAACTTGGCATACCCCGCCGACACCCCGCGGCGCTGCTCGTGATAAAGCTGGGACATGCAGGTGGCCAACTTGCCGCTGCCCGGGCCGGGGCCGGTGACCACCACCAGGGGATGCTCGGTTTCAATCATCGGATTGGCTCCGTAGCCCTGAGGACCGACAATCCGCTCGACATCGGTCGGATAGCCGCGGGTCGGACGATGCGTGTGTACTCGAATGCCTCGGCGCTCCAGCTTGTTCTTGAAGGTCTGGGCCGAGGGCTGGTCTTCATAGCGGGTAATGACCAAGGCGGTTACATGCAAATCCCACTGACGCAAATCATCAATAAGCTTGAGCGCGTCGGAATCATAGGTGATACCAAAGTCGGCCCGCACTTTCCGGCGCTCGATGTCCCCGGCATACAGGCACAGCACTATGTCCGCCTGATCCCGTAAGCTTTGCAGCAGACGCATCTTGACGTTGGGGTCGTAGCCGGGCAGAACCCGGGCGGCATGGTAGTCGAACATCAATTTGCCGCCAAACTCCAAATACAGCTTGTTGTCAAAGCGTGCGACCCGCTCGAGAATCGCCCGGCTCTGATGTTCAAGGTAAAGCTCGTTGTCGAATCCACTGTCTTTGGTCATGATTACCCGCCAAATTTGCCGTAAAATAAATCGCTGCAAACAATATCCCCTGCCGTATGCCTAACCGCTTATCCTCACTTATCTTCGCTGATGATTTCTGACAACCACAGAACACGCAGAATTACGCAGAAAAGAATCTCCCGGAGGGATGAACACCTGCGGAAGAATTAAGCACGACCAACGGAAGAGCTTAATCCTTCCGCGCCGGATGCATGGTCTTATTCTTAGTGACCTTTGTTATTTTCTGTTCAATTTGTTCCTATTCGCGTGAATTCGCGTCCATTAGCGGTTGAAACTGTCCCCCGTAGGTCGAGTATCTGACTCGACCATTGGGCCGGACGGATTGCCGTTCCCTTCGGTCACTGCCGCACTGTGTGCAGCCTCTGTTGCTTCGCAACGGTCCGGCCCTACGAAAAGCATATTTCGCGGTTAAAACTGTTCCCTTGTTCCCATCAGTGTTTATCAGTGTCCATCAGTGGTTCAAAATGCAGCCCTTTTGGGGCTTTTTGCCTGCCACGACGTAGGCCTTGCGAAGTCGGGTGTTTCTTGTGGCTATTAATCTTTTTCGTTGCGATCTTCTGTTAAAATGTTCACATCTGCGTGAATCAGTTCGTCTCGGGCTTCGGCTGGGTTCGCCAGCGTCCGTGCATCCACAGCCACTGCTCCGGATGTTCGCGAATGCCCTGCTCCAGGATGTTCGTGTAAAGCTGCGTGTTATGCCGGATCGCGGCATTCGTCTCACCCTCCGGCGGCTCCTGCCATGGCACTTCCGGCAAAATGCGCAGACAATTACGACCCCGGCTGTCGCGATAAGAGAAACCGGGCAGCACCGGCACCTGATAGCGCCTGGCCAAAACCGCCAGTCCCGACATAGTGCAGGCACGGCGACCGAAGAAGTTCACGAAGACCCCCTGACTTCTGGTTGCGTTCTGATCAAGCACAAAAGCCACGCAGCCGCCTTGCCGCAACATTTTACGTATCGGTCGAATCGCCTGGTGCCGGTGAATCGCCAATATTCCGTGCGACTTCCGCATACGGTCGGCAACATACTGCCCGGTACCGTGCGTTATTTCCTTGGTCACCGCCGCCACTTTATAGCCTCGGGCTGCCAGGGACGCCAGGGCGGCCTCCCAGTTGCCAAGATGACCGGCCAGCAGGAACACCCCGCGATTCTTGCTCAGAGCCGCCCGCAAATTCTCTTCTCCGACAAGGTCGCTGTTTGCACATAAGTCATGGTTGCTCTGGCGGGGCAGGCGCAGCATCTCCAAAAGCAGCAGTCCGAAATGGTTGTACACTTTTCGTAAAAGCCGACCGCGCTCACGCCTGCTTAATTCGGGGAAAGCCCATTGTAGGTGACGGCGAATCCGGCGGCGGCGAAAGCGAATCACCCGATGGAGCAAGAAGCCGATAACCTTCCCGACCGCCGCCACTGCCCGCCATGGCAGCAGAGAGGACAGCCAGAAAAGAAATTCCATGATGCGACGCATAGGCCTGTTCTTCGTCTACTCTGCCATCAGCCCTTCGACGGTGAAACGCCTTCGCTCCGGTGGCATGGAAAGAGCCAGGGCGGGAATCAACAGTACCTCCAGCTCTTCCTGTCCATCTATTCTATCCGTCTCATAAAGTAGCCGGACCGGGTCCAGTAATATTTCATCGGTGGCCACTTCCCATAGCCGCTGATCAAACGGACGGTCGCCTTGCGCCATGGCCAGGCAGCGGTAAACCTGGTCCCGGCCGGCAAACTGCAAGGTGTAGTCATACTTGCCAATTGACTTGCCCTCCCGCAGTACCACCTCCAGTATCAAATAAACCTTGCCCGAAGCAGGAGGGCGAAGGCGAACATCGCCGCTCTCCAGCCGGTCAGACTGCAGACGGCCAGCCAGCAGTAGTTCCTGCAGATTTGCCTTTTCCACCGCCTCCTCCTGCAACTGCGCCGATACCACGCGCCCACCTCGAATTTCAACCGGTTCATCTCCGGTAACGTCTATTATTTTGGTTGATTTTGTCAACACTACATTGGCTCCGAGTACAGCCCCTTTTCTTACGTGTACTCCTTCCACAACGAT
>SLNM01000137.1 GCA_007133055.1 Lentisphaeria bacterium | reverse complement strand
TCCCAGCGATCCTGCTGCAAACGGCCTTCGACCAAAACCGGTCTGCCCTTGCGCAAATACCGCTCGCAAGTCTCCGCCTGCCGACCCCAGGTTTCGACATCGACAAAGCAGGTTTCCTCCCTGTCCTCGCCGGCACTGGTGGTATAACGACGATTTACCGCCAGACCAAGATTGCACACCGCGTTGTTGTCGCCAACCCGACGCAGCTCCGGGTCGCGAGTGAGATTGCCCATCAATATGACCTTGTTCAAAGAAGCCATGGTTGCAGCTCCCCTTTTGGTTGCCGGGGTAACCCCGTGTTTTTGTCACTCACTGCTCGATTGGCGGCCCCTCGTAGGAGAGAGTGCCAACCCGGAAAACCGCCGGGTTCAAGCTGTAACGCTGACTTACCTGCTTGACCTTGTCAGGCGCCAGCTCGACAATGAAGTCCAAGTAAATACCTGACTTCTGCTTTTTTATCGGACGCGCAAAATGCCGGCGCCCCATGTTGGTCTGCTTGAGCACACGCCCACCCAGGCCGGTCAGATGCTCGACAATGTCCTTGGTCAAACTTTCGCCGCCGTCGTCCACCTGGCGTTCATTGAGAATAAATACCACTTCGTACGTTTTCAAAACCCTAGTCTCCTGGTTTGGTCTGGCTTGATTATTTCATGGGCTGTTTATAGTATCTGCGTCAATCTTGACCCGTGAATAAAGCAGGCAGCCTGTGTCCTGCGCTGGCTCGCCCTGATTCGGGCCGTGCCGCCGTTCTGTTCTATTTTAATCTTCAACCGACATCCCGTTGTATCGGTTCATTGCTTCCACTACCCCGCTGCGGACCGCCAGCCTGACCGCCGCCGCCGAGTGATCAAGAACCCGGTTCAACAGTTTCCGCTCGTTCTCCCCCCAGGGCGAAAGGACATGATCGACCGAATCGCCCGCAACATCGCGTCCAATCCCGATTCGCAAGCGCGGCACCGCCTCCGTGCCCAGAGCCTGGGATATCGACTCCATGCCCTTGTGGCCGCCGCTGGACCCGGATTGCCGTACGCGAAGACGACCCAACGGCAGGTCCATGCAGTCGTAAACCACCAGAATCTGCTCCGGAGACAACCCGAAGTCACGTTGTATCGCGGCCACCGCGCGACCACTGACATTCATGAAAGTCTGAGGCTGAGCCAGCAGCAGGTTCACGCCCGCATAGCGAAAGTGAAAAATTACACTGCGCAACCGATGCTCCCGCCGGCACAGCCGGCCCGGCCCGGCCAGCAGACGGTCCACCACCATAAAACCGGCATTGTGCCGGGTATCGAAATATTCCGGCCCAGGATTGCCCAGCCCGACAATCAATTTCAAAGGATAATTCATCTGCCCCCGGCAACTTATCGGCCTGGCCAGCCTGGAAACTGCAGACAGCCGCTACTCGGAAGCCTCCTCTTGCTCCTGATCCTGCCGCCCCTTGCCGATAACTTCCGGCTCCCCTCCATCTTCGCCCTCCTCAGGCAGCGCTTCCTCTTCCGCCTCCGCCTCTTCGGCCTCGCGCGGCAAGTACATACTGAACACTACTTCCTCCGCCTCGGAAACCAACTCGACCGAGTCCGGCAAAGGAATGTCGCCGGCAGTGATCGCAGCCTCCAAATCCAGGCCAGATATGTCAACCTCTATCGATTCGGGCATCTGGTTGGCCGGACACCTGATCTCGAGTTCATGCAGTTGCTGATCAATAATTCCTCCGTGGGACTCGCCGGCCGGTGTGCCATGTTGATGCAGCGGCACCGCAACCGTGATCACTTCGTCGGCCAGAACTTCCTGAAAATCAACATGCATCAGATGGCCGCGCAAAACGTCCCACTGATAATCCTTGATAATGGCAGTAATCGGCTTCCTCTTTTTGTCAACTTTAATCGACACCAAACCTGTGTGATGAATAATCGAAGCCAAATCCCCGTAGGCCAGGCTAAGGCAGACCCCCTGCTTGCCGTGGCTGTAAACCACCGCAGGCACCCGCCCCTGGGCGCGCAGACGATGTGCCGGACCCTTGCCCGACTCTTCCCGCAACGCAGCCTGTAAAACAAAATCATTCGCTGCCATTTTTTCTGTGTCCTTCCGTCAATCTCGACAAATATGCTTACTGCGAGGCGAAAACAACAAAGCTCGCCAGATTGCTAATCCTGCAATCTGCCAAACCTTAAATTCCTTTCTCCAACCAACGAGAACATAATGTAGCAAGCCAACTGCGCATTTCCAATTAATTGCCGTAATCCGTTTACAACCAGGCCGTCTTCATCAGGCAAAACCGTAACAAAGTATGCGTAAAAAAGTGCGCACCAGACCTCGCTATTTTGAGCACAAGGGGGTCGCAAGTTGAACGACACTCAGAAAGAAAAATGCCCAAGTCTTTTTCCCTCATCTTTCGCCTTAATCTATCCAATCGCCTTGAATGCAAAATAGAATCAGGACATACCCTGCGGCGGCTTTTTCGGGGGCACCAACTGCTTACGGGCCAGGTGCCGCTGAATATCGGTCGGGGACAAATTGACCAAGTCCCCGTCATATTCGAGAAGTGTCAGGCCACGCCTGCCCAGCGCCTCCCCGCAACTCGAACGCAGCAATCCCAGCATCCGGGCGGTGGCCACCAGGATCACCCGGCTGGCCCCTAACCTGCCGGCTCTGCGCGCAACCGCGCCGCCCACTTTTTCGGCAAACTGCTTCTCCATTTCCCGCCGATGCTCTTCCCGATGATCATCATAGCCGTGCCCGGCGCCGCTGCCGCCAACAGGCTCCCGGTTACGCCCGCTTTTAGGCGCGCTGAACACATCACGGCCAGGCATCTCGGCCTCGGGATTCTGCATCTTATAGTCTTCGACCAAAACCGGGCCGGACTCAAGTTCCGGAAACTCCGGCGCCTCCAAACGAAAGAAACGGGCTGCCGCGGCATTGGCTGCTATCACATAGTGTTCCGACATTTCAGGCCTCCGTTGGGTTTGATTTCACTTCGCTCAATCAACTGAACTATAAACCCGGAATCATTTTTTTGCAAGCAAACCACGATTCCCCTTGCAATCCCCTTTTAATCGGCTACAGTAATTTTTTGTTGCTCATATTGCGGGGTGGAGCAGCCCGGTAGCTCGTCAGGCTCATAACCTGAAGGCCGCAGGTTCAAATCCTGCCCCCGCTACCAATTTCGAGGCTGAACGGCGACCGTTGACATCAATGGTCGCCGTTCTTTTTGGTGCGACCAGTCAACGATAACTCAACAATCGACGGGCTGTTTCTCCGGGTATGCGGGGACGGCGGGCCTCCGCCGTTAACCACCGTCCGAGGCCGGACGGCTCCAGGACGCAACGGACCACCCGCGAACCGCCGGTAACACGGTCGTCCCCGGCCGTATCGGATAGCGGGGTGCAGTCCTACGGGCGGGGACGCCCGCGGGTACAACTGGTACGCATGGCCGTCCCCGGCCGTGCGGTTCCACGGGCGGGGACGCCCGTAGATACAATGAACCGCCCGCGCCAACGGCGCATTCGCATACCAGCCCAGGGCAGCGCCCTGGGAAAAGACAATCAAAAAACAAAAAATGCGCTGAAAGCGCCCCGCATAATTACACAGAAAATAACCTCCCGAAGGGATGACCACCTGCGGGAGAATTAAGCACGAACAACGGAAGAGCTTAATTCTTCCGCATTGGATCAGTGTCGATTAGTGCAGATTAGTGGTTCAAAAAAAACCTGCCCCCCTCTGTGGTTCCTCTGTGTCCTCTAGTGAGCGCAGCGAACGGGTGGTAAAATCTGTTCCCTGCTCCCTTTCGCATATTTCGCATGTTTCGCAGTTTAAAATAAAAAAGCGAACCCGAATTTTTTAACTCCCCGGGAAAAGGCTCTTTCAAGGGCCTGAAGCGCTTCTGATAAGATATTGGTAAGACAAGCCGAAATCACCGCCAACAAAACAGCCCGCCGCAGGCATCATAACCTACTGGCGGGCTTTGTCTTGTAAATGGTGGGCGGTGCCGGGCTCGAACCAGCGACCTTCTGGGTGTAAACCAGACGTTCTAGCCAACTGAACTAACCGCCCCTTGTTTGTCAAATCATAATGCTCTACCCGCTGACACCCTATCCTGCATGAATATATCCACGCCCGGCAACAGCGGGCCGCTGCCATGCCAACTAAATTTTACCCAGCCGGCGCAGTACCTTGAGAATGTCTTCGTCGGCGGTGCCGCGCTGGCGCGCCTCCTTTTTCGCCTCCTTTTCCAGGTTCACCTGCAATTTTGGCAAAGGCACATGTTGCTCCAGCGACTTTCGCACCTTGGCCTGGGTGTGCTGGTGGGAGACTCGGTTGAAATCCTCGACCAGCTCCATGGGCTTGCGCGAATAGAGCGTGGAAACGGTGATTCGGGACTGATCCAGCTCGGGATTGCGCACTA
>SLNM01000281.1 GCA_007133055.1 Lentisphaeria bacterium | reverse complement strand
TTGGCCGCGCGACATCAGGTAACAACTGAGTGTCTCCGGTACGAGGACGCTGGAGCCGGTCAGTCCTGCCCGCGCCTTTGGAGGTTCCGCCGATCGGACGGCGGCGCCGCTGCTCCGGCAGCATGATTGTCCTGTCCCTTTTCCTCGCTTCCTCCTCTTTCATCCGTCGCCACCGCTTTTTTTGCCGGCGCCCGATAATCGTCGGCAGGATGACGGGATAAATGACGGGGATGGCCAGGCCGTTAATAAAATTAATCACTCGCGAGTGACCGCGTTGCCCGGCGACTTCCGCCCCCCACAGAGCGAAGCCGATCCAGAGCGCCGCCAAAAGGATGAAGAAGCCAAGGAAGGCCGCATCGTGCGGCACTCCGAGGCGGTGCAGAAACTGTACGACCGGGTCGAAGAACCCCATCAATTTTTCAATGGCCAATTCCGCGTCCATCAGATTCCCTGTCCGTCCATATATCCTGCTTGATTCACGAGCCAAGTGAGCGGTTGATACAAATTAGCCAAAAAACAAATTTTACTGAAGCGTTCAAAGAAACCAACGCCGAATGCGCAAGAATTAATCAGGATAGGCCGCCAAAGATAGCATGACTAATGTTTTTTGCATCAAGCAATGGCATTTTTTGAAACTTTGTCTACATTAACAGTTGCAGTCATTGTCCGAAAAAAAACCAAATCAAAGAGCTGTCACCGCTATGGCCAAACGTACTTTAGCCAGTACCTGGAGGAATATCGAGCGCTTGTTCGAACAGCACTGCCGTCGTTCCGACGATGTGAAACTCGATGATCTGAACGATTTGCTGCACAAGGTCAACCAGACAACGGTGGTCGAAGCTTTGGCCACGCTGCTGGTCAACCCCTATCATGGATTGGAGGAGGCCACTCTGCGTTTCGCCCTCCTGCCCGACCGTCAGCCGCCACCATGGAAGACCTCCTTCTCGGGCGAGGAAAACCGGCTGTATGTCAATGCCCTGGGGGTGTTCGATTTTCGCCGCGAATGCGAGGAGGCGCAGGACAGACTGGCGACACCGGAGGCCCGCCGCAGCTTTCATTTGTATCGCTATCACGCTTTCATGACCGAACTGCTCAAGCTTCCGACTCACTTGATGCTGTTTCTGTTGATTCTTGAAAAAGTGGCCGATGTGCAGGATGTCAGCCGGGTCGAGAAGCGTGGCGGCGATGCGGAGGAGAACGAGGGACGGGCCTATCTGCACCTGCTCTGGGCATTCAAGGAGCTGGAACAATTCATCCATCGCAACAAAGGGGTGGACCTTCGCTCGGAGTATGGCATTTTGTGGCTGGAGTCAGATTGGTTTGTCGGAAGGTAGCCGGCGGGGGTCTATGAAACTTAGCAATCTTATCGGACAACGTATCAAGGAGGTGCCGCGCGAGGCGCAGACGGCAAGTCATGTCTTCCTGGTCCGTGGCGGTTATGTCAGGCCGGTGGCCGCCGGTATCTATTCACTGTTGCCGCTGGCCAGGCGGGTGACCGCGAAGATCGAAGCGATTATCCGCCGTGAAATGGACAGTGTCGGCGGCCAGGAAGTTTTACTGCCGGTGGTGCTGCCCGAGGAGTTGTGGCAGGAGAGCGGTCGCGCCGACGCCGTCGGTCCGGAGCTGCTGCGTTTTCGCGACCGCAACGACAAGCCGATGGTTCTCGGCATGACCCATGAGGAGGCGGTATGCCATCTGGCCAGAACCGAGATTGTCTCCTACCGGCAGTTGCCCTGCATGCTCTATCAGATTCAGACCAAGTACCGCGACGAAGCCCGGCCGCGGGCCGGCTTGATCCGGGTCCGGGAATTCACCATGAAAGATGCCTATTCGTTCCATGGTTCACAGGATGACCTGGACGATTACTATCAGCGTTTGCACGACGCCTATGCCAGGATTTTTCGCCAACTGGGTTTGCGGGATGTGATTTCCATTCAATCGGATACGGGGATGATGGGCGGTGCGGTGTCGCACGAGTTCATGGCGCTCGCCGATTGCGGCGAGGATACTTTGTTTATTTCGCCGGACGGCGAATACAAGGCCAACCGTGAAATTGCGGTTTCCGGTTTGCAGTTCGAGAGAGAGGCGCCGCAGCCCTTGCGCAAGGTGGCGACTCCGGGACGGAAGACGATCGAAGAGGTGGCCGCCTTTCTCGGGGTCGGGCCGGAGCATACGGGCAAGGCTGTTTTCTATCTGGACCACGAGGACAACCTGGTTTTCGCCATGATTCGCGGCGATTTCGAGGTGAATGAAACTAAGCTGCGCAATTACCTGGGCACCCCCGCTCTGCGCCTGGCCGACGACGCGGCGATTCGTGCCTGCGGCGCCGAACCCGGCTACGCCTCGCCTATGGCGCTGGAGCCGGATAAATTGAGAATTGTCATCGACCATTCGGTCGCCGGCAGCGGCAATCTGGTGGTCGGCGCCAATGAACCGGATCAGCATTATTGCAATTTCAATTTCGGCCGCGATTTCGAGGACGGAGAGGTGGCCGATATCGCTACGGCAAGGGCCGGCGACCCCTGTCCGGTCAGTGGTCGCCCGCTGCAGGAAAAGAGAGGTATCGAGGTGGGCAATATCTTTCAGCTCGGCGATAAATACACCCGGCCGATGGGCTGCACTTACCTTGATCGGAACGGCAGGGAGCAATACTTGATTATGGGCTGCTACGGGATCGGCGTCGGTCGCAGTATGGCGGCGGTGATCGAACAATGCCATGATCGGAACGGCCCGATCTGGCCTGCCGCCATCGCCCCTTTCCAGGTGCATCTATGCGCCTTGAACAACCGCCGCCCGGAGGTCGCGGCAGCGGCGGACAAACTGTATGATGAACTGCTCGCAGCCGGACTCGAAGTGGTCTATGACGACCGCAATGAAAAAGCCGGATTCATGTTCAACGACGCCGACCTGATCGGCGCTCCCTGGCGGTTGATCGTTTCCCCCAGAACCCTGGCCGAGGGACAGGTCGAATTCAAGACCCGCGATGGTTCCGAACAGACAATGCTGCCGCTGGCGGCAGTGGTCAATACGCTTATCTCCCGGCGCGATTAAGCAGATCCAATACTCCGGGGCAATCTGGCGTCATGAAGTCATACAGTCGTGAACAGAGAATTGCGAAATGTGCGAATCGAGCCAAACGTAGGTCGACTATCCGAGTCGACCAGGCTCGATTCGCGTGGTCGACTCGGATAGTCGACCTACAAAATTATCATTTCGCAATTCCCTAAGTCATGAAGGCAAGGGGTATTCAGTGATGCCGCAGGCAATTGGGTTTGGTTTGATTGCGAGAAACTGGCTGTCCTGGGTTGCAGTCGAAAGAATCGGGACAGTATGATGACGGGGCTTGTACTTGCAGGGATCGCGGCCGGGCTTGGCGCCGCCTTGTTTCAGGCGCTGTCCTATTTCTTCTCCCGTCGGTTTCTGACCGAGTGCAATGCCGGTTCCCGCATGCTTTTTTCGATATCCCTGGTGCAAATGGCGGTGGCTTCAGCGGTGGCTCTGCCTTTTCTGCTAAGTCGCCCGCTGCCGCCGTGGTCCAGCTTTGCCTGGCCACTGGCGGGTACGGCAGGTTTTTTCATGGCTGCGCAGTGGCTCTTGTTCACTTTGCTTAAAACCACAGATTCCTCGGTGGTCGCCCCATTGCTCGGGCTGAAGATTCCGATGCTCGGAATATTGTCGGTTTTTCTGCTGGGAGAGGATATCCCCCCCGTTGCCTGGCTGGCTATCCTGATGTGTCCGGTGGCGGCCTTGATGATTTCCCCGCCTCGCGGCCTGCCCCAGATTAGGACTCTGATCCTGATCCTAATTATTTGCCTGCTCTATAGTGGCTCCGACCTGCATATCCCGGTCTTGGTCGAAAGAGTGGCCGATGCCTCAGCCATGCCCGCTCTGTTGGCGGTGGCGATGACCTATGTCCTCTGCGGCCTGATCGGACTGGCCATGGCTCTGCAGCAAGGCGCTTTCAAAATAAAAAACGGACAACGCTACGCTCTGCCCTATTCCTTTTGCTGGCTGGCCGGGATGTGTTTTCTTTTTATCGCATTCTCCTTGATCGGTGTCATCTTCGGCAATATGCTGCAATCCACCCGCGGTTTTATCTCCGTCATTGTCGGCGCCATGCTAAGTTCGTACGGGCTCAACCACTTGGAGGCTCGAATCCCGGCCCGAAGCTGGCTGGTGCGTGGCGCCGGCGCTCTGCTGATGACCACGGCAATCATCATCTATTATACCGTGTCGCTCTAGCCTGAATAATTCACGAGCCATCTACTGCGAGTCGCCATTGCACGCAATCTCAACAGCTTGCAGCCGACACCGCTCTTTGGAGTACGTCCAGTACGCCGCGACCGGTTTACGGCTGTAAGCTGTTGATCTCACGCACACTGGCACCTCTCGCTACGAAGTTCATGAATTAATCAGGCTAGCCTGAT
>SLNM01000342.1 GCA_007133055.1 Lentisphaeria bacterium | reverse complement strand
TTTTCGTTGAAAACTTTTTGCGCAAGCGCAATTGGTATCGCAAACATTTTTAAAATAATCGCGTATCCGGGATAGTCAACCGATTTTTCGGAGCGGCTCGGTCGTCAGGCGCGATTGTCCGCCCAGGCTGATTATATCAGACGGTCCATCCGCCGAGCTGCTTGCGCAGCAGTCCTGGTTTATCCATTTGGCGCAGCCCATCGAAAATTCGGCTCAGCCCCGCCAACGCCTCGATCATCATCAGCCGGGCGTATTCCCGATCCTGCTCGGAAGAGACCAGCAGGAGTCGGTCGTCTTCGCGTTTGACGGTGATGGCGATTCGATCCTTGCGCACCTGGAAAATCGGTTCGCCGGTAGCTAGCTGGTGGACGTAGCATTCCTCCTGCTCGAACATCTCCAGTATTTGACTCATAAGGAATTCCGCCACCTCCTTGTTCGGCAGTTGCAGGGACAGTGGCTCCAGAGCTTTTTCCGGGCGCGGTTGCCGGCGCAGGCCGGAAGCATCGGTGAACAGGCGGGTCATCATCACCGGGGCGATGATTGTACACAGCAGGGTCATCATTACCGCCACCCCGAAAATATCCTGCGAAATCAGACTCATCGAAAGCCCGACCCCGGCCATGATCAGGGTCACTTCACCGCGCGGCAGCATGCCACTGCCAATACGGAGAGCGCCGCGCCAGTTGAAACCGGCCAGCAGCGACGGCAGCGTACAGCCGAACAACTTGGAAAACAGGGCGAACAGCGAAAACAACAGGCCCGGGATCAAAACCGAGCGCAGCTCGCCAAGGTTGACCATCATACCGAGAACACAAAAAAAGACTCCCACAAAAGTATGATACACCGGCTCGAGCCGGCGCCTCAGCTCGTCGGCGCAATCGACTTTCGACAGCGACAGCCCCATCACGTAGGCGCCAATGATCAGAGCCAGGCCTGCCTGCTCCGAGACTCCAGCCAGAAACAGTGCGAAACCCAGGGACAGGGTTGCCATGGTTTCGCGGGAACCGAAAAACTCGAGAAACTTGCCGATGCGCCTGGCCAGCAACAACCCCAGTCCGGTACAGACCAGCCAAAAACCGAAGGCCTTGCCTGCAATTGCCAGCACTCGCCACCAGTTGACACTGTCGCCGCCGTCCGCCAGGCGGGACATGCCGATGACGATCGCCAGCAGCACGATGCCAATTATGTCATCGATCACGGCCGCCCCGAGTATGGTCACACCCTCCGGCGAGTGCAGGCGGTGGCGACGGCTGAGCACACGCACCGTGATGCCGACCGAGGTTGCAGTGGAAATAACTCCGAGAAAAAGCGCGGACGGACTGCCAAAACTGTCGGCCAGTCCGAACCAGACCGCCCCGAGCAAACCGAAAACAAAGGAGACGACTACGCCGCCGACCCCGACCAGGATGCTGGCCAGTGAATAACGCAGAAACATTGAAAGATCGGTCTCCAACCCGGCCAGGTAAAGCAGAACGATCGAGGCCACGGTGGCGATGCCGTACAGTTCCGGAGAAATCGGGAACCCGTTCGCCGCCGGGCTCGGGAACAAATTCAACCAGCCCCCCAGGGCGTAGGGGCCAATCACAATCCCGATCCCCAGTTCGCCGAGGACATCGGGAATCCGCAGCCAGCGTTCGCAGGCAAAGCCGGCGATCTTGGCCGCGCATAGGATTACCGCCAGCTGAATGACCAGCATGGTCATCCGGTCGCCAATGCCGTTGACACCGGCGGCGGCGGGCGTGAAAGCCGAAATCAGACCGGCTCGGGCCGGCGCCGCAAATGCCAGCCACGACAATGCCCCGGCCACTATGGCCAGATGTGGTTTGAGATGACTGCGGGTGGTCATGGTATTTTCCTCGCAAGCACCGCTGCCATGGCTTCAGGCGTTGCGCAGGACAGCAAGCGCTGACGTTGTTTGTCGTCTTGCAGAAGGCGGCTGATTTCTGCCAGAAAACGAATGTGCGGTCCACTGCGGCTGGCCGGCGAAAGGGTAAGGATGAATATACGCGAAGGCGCGCCGTCGGCAGAGTCGAAGTCCACACCCTCCGGCTTCAGTGCGACGGCCACCAGCAATCGGTCGACAGTGTCGGTCTTGCCGTGCGGAATCGCGATCCCATGTTCCAGCCCGGTGCTCATGCAGGATTCGCGTTCGAGCACAACCTGCGTTGCGGCCTGCGAGTCGGACAAAACTCCGGCTCGGTCCAGTATCTCCAGCAGCTCGCGAATAACGGAGGGCTTGTCGGTCGCCTCCAAATAAGGTTTTAAATGCTGCGGCACAATCGCTTCGCTAATCAGACTGAGAGGCATGGCGGGACTTCCATTTTGCAAAAAAAGTTTGCCCTCATGAGGAGGAATGACAATAATCCTATGCTCTTTTGCGTTCGGCGTACTAGCCTGATTAATTCATGAACTTCGTAGCGAGAGGTGCCAGTGTGCGTGAGATCAACAGCTTGCATCCGTAAGCCGGTCGCGGCGTACTGGACGTACGGCAAAGATCGAAAAGCTGTTGAGATTGCGTGCAATGGCACCTCGCAGTAGATGGCTCATGAATTATTCAGGCTAGTGCTAATTTACCATCTATTGTGATGGCTGCAATGAAACCAGCCGCAACCCGTTATTCCGTCAGTGAAATCTCCAACATTGACTGACGCATAACCCAACCGGTGGCGGCAAGGACTTGCAACCATCTCTTGAACCCGTTACATTAATTGTGAGCCGGCAGAACGAGGTGGTTCTCTGCAGGCAGCGGAATACTCGGGCCCACGGCGAAGCTTGAAAAGGTTTTGGCTTATGACATACGCAAGAATTGGGTTGTTGATAGCCGCCACTCTCGGCAATCTTTGGTTGGCTCGAAAAATGTTCGGCAAGCCGCGCTGTCATGGCTTTTACCGTTTCTTTATTTTCCAAAGCATTATTCTGCTTTTCGTCCTGAAGCCGGGGAGAGCTTTTTGTATTCGCAGCGTCGCGGATATGGCATCTGTTTTACTGCTGTTTTTTTCCATAGTCTATGCGATTTCTGGCTACTACCTGCTTTGCACCAGTGGACGGCCACGGGCGGATGGCAGGGACACGACGTTCTTTGAGTTCGAGAACACGACCAGCCTGGTACGCACAGGCATCTATCGACTGGTCAGGCATCCGATGTACGGTTCGCTGCTTTTTCTGGCGCTGGGCACCTATTTAAGAGAGATCACTGTGATGACGACGGGGTTGATGGCGGTATGCCTGGTGTTCACCGTGTTGGCGGCACGGGTCGAGGAAAAGGAGAATCGGCAGCGCTTCGGAGTCGCATACCGGGACTATTGTCGAACGACTAAAAGATTTATCCCCTATCTTTGGTAAAACCGCCTCTCGCCTGACAATCGATTTTTCCGGCTGATGGCTTTGCTGTCTAATTACCGTCTCGGACCGATAACCCAAAACGGATAACTTCAACCATGCCGAACCGACCCTCCATTTTATTCCTCGATTTTGACGGGGTGTTACTTGACAGCGCAGATGAGACCGCGACCACGGCGTGGCGCGGAGGCCGTCGTATTTGGCCGGGCGAATGGACTGGCGATGCCGCGCCGCGATGGCTGATTCTTGCTTTCCGTCGTCTGCGTCCGCTGTTGCACACCGGCTATGAAGCCTTCGGGTTGCTGCGTCTGGCATGGATGAAAGGAGAAAAAATGTCTTCTCGTCTCGAACCTGACCCGGACAACCAAAGACAAGCCGCCGAACTGTTGCGCGAAACCGGACTGAGCCGGGAACGGCTGACTGAAATTTTCGGTTCGACCCGGGACTGTTGGCTGCAACTGGACTTCGACGGCTGGATGAACGCCAACCGCTTCTACCCGGGAGTGGTGGCGGCTCTGAGGCGGCGCCTGCAACACAGCCCGGAGAGCCTGTACATCCTGACCACCAAGCAACAGCGTTTCGTCCTGGCGCTGGCTTCGCGCTGCGGACTGGCTCTGCACCCTTCCCGGGTTTTCGGACTGGACACCGGCAAATCCAAACGCCAGCACTTGAGTGAGCTGTGTCCTGAACCACGGCAGTCAGGCCAGAGCATGCATTTCGTCGAGGATCGTTTGCCAACCTTGCTGGAAGTAGGGGAGGATGAGAATTTGGGTGAGTTGCAACTGCATCTGGCCGAATGGGGGTATGCCACCGGAGAGCATATCGGGCAGGCAACACGCCATCCGCGCATCGACCGCATGTCCCTCCCCCGGTTTATCGAGCTTTTGGCACCTGTTTCCTGACGGTGGCCAGGCTCTTCGCGAAAAGGGTTCGAGACAAAGTTTTATTTTTTGTGCGTACAAGTGCCGCAAACATCTTTTCTGGCTCTTTCTCAAAACGAATGGGTTGCTAATAGTTTTTTCTTAGATTTTGTGGGTAACAGCTTGGTTTCAGGTGTCAGGTTTCAGGTTTCAGGAGAGAATAATGGCA
>SLNM01000106.1 GCA_007133055.1 Lentisphaeria bacterium | reverse complement strand
CCGTGAATAATCTCTGAAAATTTCTAACCTCTGTACAGCAATAGATTGCAGAAAAAATACGGGGTTTTTTCAAAAAGAACTCCGTTCCGCACTTGCAGACTTCACGAAAGCGATTAGATTTAGGTTTCGGACAGGCTTCGACCAGGTTTTTCGCCTCTTTTTTTGATTTTTTCCGGCTACGAAAACATACTTTAACCAACTATCAGACAAAGGCATGGACAATGACGGGCGACGAACTCCAGGACCTATGGTCTCGCACCTCCGGGCAACTGCGCAATCTGCTTAACGAGGACATTTACGACCGCTGGATAGCCGGCATCATGCCCCTGCGGGCAGAGGGGACCACGCTGACTCTCGGGGTCTCCAACGATATCTTCTGCGACTGGCTCAGCAATAACTACCGGGAGCTGATTGCCGACACTCTGTCGAACGTCACCGGTCGCGGTTATAAGATCGAATTCGAGGGGGGGCATGAATTTGCTCCGGTCTCGGTCGTTCCGCCCGCCCCTGCCGCCGGCAAACGAGCAACCCCCGCGCAGACATCCCGCAAACAAACAGCCGAACAAGAGAGTTCAACCTCGGCCAGTCCCTACAATCGACATTTCACCTTCGACACCTTTGTCATCGGCGACAGCAACCGCTTCGCCTATGCCGCCGCCAGCGCCGTGGCCAAGGCGCCGGGCCGGGCCTACAACCCATTGTTCATTCACGGCGCCACAGCGCTGGGAAAAACCCATCTGCTGCAGGCCGTGGCCCATGACACCAGCCAACGCAAGAAACGGGCGCGAGTTGAATATTTGACCAGTGAAGAATTCACCAACCAATTCATTGACGCCCTCTCCAGCCGCACCCTGCCAAAGTTCCGACGGCATCTGCGCAGTGTCGATGTTCTGTTGATTGACGACATGCAGTTCTTCACCGGCAAAGAGCAGTTGCAGGAGGAATTCTTCCATACCTTCAACACCCTGTTCAACAACCACAAGCAGATAATCATGACCTCCGACCGTCCGCCGCACGAAATCAGCGGTCTGGAAAAAAGACTGGTCTCACGCTTCGAATGGGGACTGACCACCGAGGTGATGCCGCCCAACATCGAAACGCGCATGGCTATTTTGAAAAAGAAACAGGAGGGACACAGCATTGTTCTCGGCGACGATGTCCTCTTTTTCATCGCCAGCCACATCAAATCAAACATCCGCCGGCTCGAGGGCGCCCTGATTCAACTGGTTTCCTACTCCTCGATTTCAGGAGAAACCATCACCCGCGAGCGGGCCGCGCAGTTATTGCAACCTCTGCTCGAGGAGGAGGGCTCCTCTTCTCTGACCATTCAGGACATTCAACGGGCGGTGGCCGAGCACTACGACATTCGTCTGGCCGACATGACCAGCAAACGCCGCCCCCAGAACATCGCCTTCCCCCGCCAGGTGGCCATGTACCTGGCCCGAACGCTGACCAACGAATCTCTGCCCCGCATCGCCGACAGCTTCAGCCGCAATCACGCCACTGTCATGCACGGAGTTTCACTGGTCAGCGAAAGGATGCAGAATGACTCCGATATCCGCAACACTATCGGCAAGCTGGAACGACGCCTGAAGGTGCAGTGACACCTTCTCCCGCCCGTTATCCGTAGGCATTCCCACTTGCGTCGACCGTTTTTTTCGCGACGTCCCCAACACCCTTAACCTCCACACTTACCCGGATACCCTTGCCCGACCCGCTTAACCGATGCGGCGGCCAATAGCCTTACCCGCACCTTATCGCGCACCATTCTACAAACTTTTGACTTCGTGACTGCATGTCTCCGTGACTCCGGGTCGACGAGAGCGGGCGACGAGAGCGGTGGACGATTGGGATGCCATCTGCCTTGTCCCGCCGTAGTCCCGACATGTTACGCCGTAGTCCTGAAGGGCGAAGGCGGATCGTAATCCGCTATCGTCGCCCGCTATCGTCAACCGATTCCCCATTTCACAAACAACATTGCGAAAAAGGCTCCCGGATACGGCAGTTGTGTATTCGAAGGCCTGGAGCCGGATCACTTTGCCAGGTCTTTGCGCAGGGCGGCGATTTGGTCCCGAAGCATGGCCGCCCGTTCGAATTCAAGGGCGGCGGCGGCCTCCGCCATCTCCGCCTCCATTTCCCGGATTGCCTCGGAAACCACATACTCTCCTTCCTTCTCCCCCACCGCCCGGGCCACCGTTTCCCCGGCTTTTTCGTAGCCGCGCAAGCTGCCTTGCACCGCCCGCTTGATCGAGCGGGGGGTGATCTTATGCAGACGGTTGAACTCCTCCTGGCGAAGGCGCCGTTCACGGGTAACTTTCAGCATCCGTCGCATACTGTCCGTAACATGGTCGGCGTATAGAATCACTTTGCCGCGAACATGCCTGGCGACTCGCCCGGCGGTTTGAATCAGGGCGGTCTCGGAACGCAGAAAACCCTCCTTGTCGGCATCGAGAATGGCGACCAGCGAGACCTCCGGCAAATCCAGTCCTTCGCGCAGCAGATTAATGCCGACCAGGCAGTCGAATTCGCCACGCCGCAGGCTGCGCAGCAGCTCGACTCTTTCGAGGGCGTCAATTTCTGAATGCAGGTAGCGCACTTTAAGGTCGATTTTTCGCAAATAATCGGCGAGTTCCTCGGCGGTCTTTTTGGTCAGGGTGGTAACCAGAACCCGTTCGCCGTCCTCCGCACGCCGGCGGATTTCCTCGATCACATCGTCAACCTGCCAGGTCAGCGGTCGCACTTCAACCTCCGGATCGAGCAGTCCGGTCGGGCGCACCACCTGCTCGACCGGGGTGGTGGTTTCAAGTTCCACCCGGCCGGGAGTGGCGGAAACATAAATGGTCTGGCCGGCCAGCTCGGAGAATTCACTGCCTTGCAAGGGACGGTTGTCCAAGGCCGAGGGCAGTCGAAAACCATGCTCGATCAGGGTTTCCTTGCGATTGCGGTCAGCCCGGTACATGGCGGAAATCTGCGGCAGGGTAACGTGCGACTCGTCAATGATGGTAATAAAATCATCCGGGAAGAAATCAATCAGCGTATAAGGCCGCGAACCCGGCGGCCGACCAGCCAGATGCCTCGAGTAGTTTTCAATCCCCGAGCAATAACCAAGCTCGCGCATCATCTCCATGTCGTAAACCGTGCGCTGATGCAGGCGCTGGGCCTCCAGCAGTCGGCCGTTCCGTTCGAACCAGGCGGTGCGCTCCTCCAACTCCCGCTCAATCGCCGACAGCGCCTGTTCAATGCGCCGATAGGGCATGACAAAATGCTTGGCCGGGAAAATCCTCCCTTCCGACAGAACGGCTAACTGGTGATTGGTCAGGGGGTCGCGACGGGTTATTTGCTCCACCTGGTCCCCCCAGAACTCGATGCGCAGCAGGTCCTGGCGATAGGATGGATAAACTTCGACCACGTCGCCGGTCACCCGGAAACACCCGCGCTCCGGCGCCACATCGTTGCGCTCGTACTGCATGTCAACCAAGGCCCGCAAAAAGGCGTCGCGCTCAAACATCTCTCCAGTCCGAACCTGAATCTGCATGGCGGCAACGTCTTCGGGCGAACCCAGCCCGTAGATACACGAAACACTGGCCACCACAATCACATCCCGCCGCTCCAGCAACGAGCTGGTGGCCGACAAACGCAGTCGCTCGATGTCATCGTTGATCGACGAGTCCTTGGCAATATAGGTGTCGGTCTGAGGCAGATAGGCCTCCGGCTGGTAATAGTCATAGTAGCTGACAAAATATTCGACCGCGTTGTCCGGAAAAAAACTTTTGAACTCGCCATAAAGCTGAGCCGCCAGGGTTTTATTGTGGGAAATTACCAGCGCCGGCCTCTGCACCTCCTCGAGAACCTTAGCCAAAGTGAAAGTCTTGCCAGAACCGGTCACCCCGAGCAGGGTCTGGCAGCGCCGCCCGGACTTGAGGCCATCCCGCAAAGCGCTGATCGCCTGAGGCTGATCGCCGGCCGGGGAAAATTCCGAGAAAAGGTTGAATTTGGATTCTGATTGCGACATGGAACACGTTTTGGGCGAAGGCAGGTCTCCGCTGACGGCGACCGGTTTTCTGATCGGCTCGAGGAGGAGCTTCGCTGCTCTTACGGTACTCGATGCGAATGGGAATGCAAGCATGGAACCAGGCCGGATTCGGCGCCCGCGCAACCAAGGGCCTGGAGCCGTCCGGCCTCGGACGGTAATTAACGGCGGCGGCCCCCCGTCTCCAAACGCCGGCGGCCAAAGAGGCTCAAATTCAACCACTGATAAACACTGATGCACACTGATGGGAACAGGGGAACATTGCAACCGCGAAATACGCGAAAAAGGGACAGGGAATTTTGACAGATGATGGCAAATAACACGAAGACTATGCGGTGCGCCTTCAGCGCATTTGTTGTTCGATATCGTTACCCGGGGCGTTGCCCCGGTCTGGTATGCGTTGCGCCGTTGGCGCAGGG
>SLNM01000089.1 GCA_007133055.1 Lentisphaeria bacterium | reverse complement strand
GAATTGAAACAAGCTACCCACTCAAAGTGAGAAAGAACCAAACTTATTCTCTCTTTTGCATTCAAGAGGATTGAACAGATTAAGTCGAATGATCAGGGCAAATGACCAAGATTGCGCTGATTTTTCCTAATCTTTCGCCTTAACCTGAATAATTCACCGGTTAAGGGTATCCGAGCAAGTGTGGCGGTTAAGAAAGCGTTGAAGTGTATTGGAGGGTGCAGCGTGATAAGCAAATTTTTGCAGGAGACCAACACAACATGACCAAGGACAACCGTAATACCACCGATTTCGGCGCCATGCTGGAGCGTGATATGCAGAAGTTCTCCCCCGAGTTCTCACCTGGGCAGAAGGTGTCGGGAATAGTATCGGCGATTGACGAGACGGCTGTTTTTATCGACATCGGCGGGCGCAGCGAGGGGATTTTAAATCGCGAGGAGGTGACCGACAAGGACGGTAGCTTGCAGGTCGAGGAAGGGCAGACAATCGAGGTGTTTTTTGTTGGCGACCGCGACGGTGAAATTCGTCTGACCCGGCGGGTCGGTGGCAGTGACGCCGACGTTTCAGCCATTCTCGACGCCTGGGAGAACGGTATTCCGGTCGAAGGCAGGGTGGCGAAGGAGATCAATGGCGGCTTTGAAGTTGAAGTAGGAGGTCATCGCGGCTTCTGTCCATACTCGCAGATCGACTTGCACCGGCAGGACGCCGCCGCCTATCTTGGAGAAAAATATCGTTTTCTCATCACCCAGTGCGATGATTCACTGCGCAATCTGGTAGTTGCCAGAAGACCTATTCTGGAGCAGGAACATGCTCGCATGCAAGAGGAGCTGCGCGACCGTTTGGAGCCGGGAGCAATCATCGAGGGCACGGTCCGGCGGCTCATGGACTTCGGGGTCTTTGTCGATCTTGGCGCCGGGGTAGACGGGCTGATTCATGTCAGCGAACTGGGCTGGGGGCGCGATATCAAGCCAGAGGATGTGGTCGCCCCGGGAGACCGCGTCAGTGTGATGGTTCGTAATTTGGACTGGGAAAAACAGCGCATCTCCCTCAGTTTGCGCCATGCCCAGGCCAATCCATGGGAGACGGCGGCGGAGCGCTACCCCCGCGGTCGGCGGCTCAGCGGCACGGTTACCAAGCTGATGCCCTTCGGCGCCTTTGTCGAGCTGGAACCAGGTATAGAGGGGCTTCTGCATATTTCCAAGTTGGGCGGAGGACGAAGAATCAATCATCCGCGGGAGGTAGTCGAGGAAAACACCCGCATTGAAGTGGTGGTGGAGAACCTCGATGCCGAGGCCCAGCGCTTGAGCCTCGGCTTGGACGACGGCTCGACTGCAACTGAAGAATGGGAAGAGGAGGACCGGGACGGCCCGCCATCGGCTCCGGAGCCCGGGGAAAAGAGTGCGTCGTTTGGCAGCCTGGGCGATCTGTTCGACAACCTTGACATGAAATCGGAGAAGAATGATTAACCAGAGAATTGCGAAATGCGTTCTCCGTAGGGCGAGAATCCGTCTCGCCCAAGCGAATCGAGCCTGGTCGGGACAGACTCCCAACCTGCGATTGGCTCGATTCGCGCATTTCGCAATACCCTAAAGGATGATTAACCATAAGGAGCCTTCCATGCCTAAGCGTTTTCCGGCGATCAACCCAAAATTCCCCCATGTTTTGCACGGTGGCGACTACAATCCCGACCAGTGGGCAAGGACTCCTGAAGTCTGGGACGAGGATATGCGCCTGCTGAAGTTGGCAGGCTGCAACGCCATGTCGGTGGGAATTTTCGCCTGGTCCTCCCTGGAACCTGCCGAGGGACAGTTTGAGTTCGGCTGGCTTGACACGATCATGGACAAGCTGGCGGACCACGGAGCCTTTGCGGTGCTGGCCACACCTAGCGGCTCGAAACCGGCATGGCTGAGCCGGACCTACCCGGAAGTTTGCCGGGTCAACGCCGACGGCACGCGGCAGGCGCATGGTGGTCGGCACAACCACTGCCGCACTTCGCCGGTCTATCGGGAGAAATGCCGGATTATCAATCGAAAACTAGCTTCGCGCTACCGTGAGCATTCAGCCCTTCTGGTCTGGCACGTCTCCAACGAATACAATGGCGGAGACTGCCACTGTGAGCTGTGCTATGCGGCTTTTCGAAAATGGCTGAAAGTTCGATACAACAACGATCTTGACAGGCTTAACCACGCCTACTGGAGTTCGTTCTGGTCGCATACCTTTACCGACTGGCAGAGTATCCAGCCCACCGACCGTGGCATCCATGGCCTGATGCTTGACTGGGAGCGGTTCAAGACGGCTCAGACCATCGATTTTTTCCAGACCGAAGCCGAGCCGCTCAGGGAGCTGACGCCGGAGATTCCGGTCACCACCAACTTCATGACCGGTTCAAGCACGCTTGACTACTGGGCCTTTGCCCGCGCGGTGGATGTGGTTTCATGGGATTCCTACCCTGCCTGGCACGAAACCGGCGACGACACCCTGGAAGCGGCGCGGATAGCGCTCTTGCACGACATCAACCGAAGCATGAAAGGAGGGCGGCCATTTATGCTGATGGAAAGCGTGCCCAGCATCCCCACCCGCGGCCGGGTCAAGAAACGCAAGCGTCCCGGCATGCATTTGCTGTCGAGTCTGCAGGCAGTGGCCCACGGTTCCGACACCGTGCAATACTTTCAATGGCGTAAGAGTCGAGGCTGCATGGAGAAATTTCACGGTGCCGTGGTCGACCATGCCGGGCATGAGCATACCCGCGAATTTCGCGAGGTGGCGGAGGTCGGCAGAGCTTTGGCCAGGCTTGATCGAGTTGTTGGCTGCGGGGTCGATGCCGAAGTGGCGCTGGTTCTTGACTGGGAAAACGAATGGGCCTTGAACAGCGGCGCCAGGGTCTATCTCGGAGATAACGTGAAATACCGTCAGGACTGCCTTGCTCACTATCGTCCCTTCTGGAACGCCGGTGTGTCGGTGGACGTGATCGATCAAACCTGCGACCTTGGTGCCTACAGACTGGTGGTGGCGCCCATGGTATATATGCTCAGACCGGGCTTTGCCGATAAGCTGGCGCAATACATTGAAGCGGGCGGCACCGCCCTCATGACTTATTGGAGCGCCGTGGTCGACCAGTCCGACCTCTGTTTTCTGGGCGGTGTTCCCGGCAATGGCCTGCGCCAGGTTTTCGGAGTCTGGGAGGAGGAAAGCCAAAGCTACTTCCCGCATGAATCAGTGGAAGTCGCCATGGCCGACAACAATGGCCTGGAGATGCGTGGTTCCTACAAAGCCGTTGACACCTGTTCGGTGGTTCACCCCGAGGGGTGCAAGGTTCTGGCCACCTTTGCCGGCGACTATTTTGCCGGCAGCCCGGCACTGACTGTAAACCGGCATGGCAAGGGGAAAGCCTACTACCTGGCAGGCCGGGCCGAGGACGCCTTCCTGGAAGCATTTTATCGAGCCCAGATCAAGCAGTTGTCGCTGACCCGGGCGATCGGCATCGAGCTTCCCGAGGGGGTCAGCGCCCAGGCCAGGGGAGATGATACCGGTCAGTATGTATTTCTGATGAACTTCAACGATGCTCCCGCCAAACTCGAGCTTGACGCAGCCTACACTGATCTTCTGACCGGCGGCAAAGTGGCTGCCTCTCTCACTCTGGCGCCCTACGGAACTATGGTATTGAGCAAATGAAAACCAGGCGCAAACACCTGTTCCGGCTTTCGCTGCTGGTCGTCTGCCTGTTGGGTCTGGCACTTCTAATGCGGTGGTGTCGGCACCGACCGGAGGAGGAGACCGGGCCGATCGAGGGCACCGACCGGCAAGTGCCCGCGCGCCGTCTGGTCTATCGAACCGACTCTGCGCTGCTCAGGGGCAGGGCGGTTGTGAACTATCGCTATGGGCAGTGGCATGAGATTGCCGCCAAAATGCCCTACCAGAGCGAGCATGAACAGGCTCGCAGACTGTATCGGGAGAGGGAAGGGCGGGAAGTTCTGGCGCTGTCGGCTCTTATGCAAATCTGGCTGGCGCCCGAGTACTACATGGAAGCCTATCTTGATCCGAAGACCGGCCAGCCCTGGCGGGCGGTGCGCTGGAAGAATCAGTTTCCCGACATTCTAATCGACTTCCCGGCTCCCGGCCTGCTGCTGATGACGCGGGCCAGGCCATCGTCCGACGGGGTGATCAGTCGCATTGGCGATTACCTGCAAGGCAGCTCGGCCGATCCCAAGTTTACAATGCGCGGTCCAATTCCGCCCATACAGGCCGGTGAAAACCTGGTTGACCTGCTGACTGTGTTCCATAGACTGGAGGAGAAATTCACCGGCGATTCCGGCCCGCCGACGCAGCCCTTTTATCTCGCCGCCATTCGCAAGGGTGATTCCAGCATCTACGCCGCCCGCTTCACTCCGACCGGCGAGGAACAATTGACACTTGCCGTCAGCGGGGCGGAGCTGACTCGGACCGCGGTCCGATGCGATATTATCCTGCGCTATGCGGTTCCGGTCAGCCTGACCAGCGGTGACAGCCTGGAATCCCTGGCCGCAGAATACATGCCGGAAAAAACTCGGACCGAGGCGGTCGAGGTGATTAGGACAATCATCGGCCACCAATCATTGGAGGAATGGAACGGAACCGCTCTTGCCATACCGGTATCGATGACGGTGTACAACCGAATTTTCGACCGGGACAATCAGTTCGAGGGGCCGTTCGGGCTGGCCGAGTCAGCCACAGTCTGGGTGGACCGGGAACTAGGCATTCCTCTGCGCTTCGAATGCCGGCTCTACGGGATCGAAGGCAGCGTTGTTCTCAGCGAGTGCGACCCGCAGTATTTGCAAAGATTAATGGAATGAAAAAACCGCACATAATCATTTTCAACCCAGACCAGTGGCGAGGCGATGTGCTCGGGCGCCTCGGCAATCCGGCGGCTCTGACACCAAATCTTGACGCCCTGGTCGAAAAAACCCAGAACACTATGGAGGATTGCCTGGCCCGTGTGCCTCTGGTTGTCAAGCCGCCCAAAGACACTCCCTTGCGTCCATCGGCTGTATGAGAAAGACGAGCTGTTCGATTTGCAGCGCGACCCCGGAGAGCAAAACAACCTGATCGATGATCCCGCCATGAACGATGTCCTGGCGCTCTTGCGGCAGCGTTTGCTAAAGTGGTACATGGAAACATGCGACGTGGTGCCGCGCCAGACCGACCGCCGCTGAAACGATGCCTGGCTTGTATTAATCTGGCCAACGGCATAATCGACCCGGCTTTATTTGGTGAAATAGAAGAGATTCTCTATTTCCAGAGCCAGATTCACGTTGTGGACCACGCAGTGTTCGTTCCCTTTCAACTGTACCGGGGTGAAGTTGAGAATGCCGCGAATGTCGCTTTCCAGCAGTATCTCATAGACATGGTTGGCAGCCCCTTCGGGGACGGTCATAATAGCGATACGGACATGCTCTCCGGCCACGAACTCCGGCAGCGTACTAAGATCGTGAATCGGTACACGGGCTTCGGGATCGATGATTGCAGGGTCAGTGTCGAAACCGGCCACGACCTTGATCCCTTCGCGTACGAAGCGATTGTGCCCCATCAGAGCATTGCCCAGTTTTCCGCATCCGACAATGATAATCCGCTGCTCTTCATGCTTGCCGAGAATCTCGTTGAGCTTATCGATCAGATAGCAAACCTGGTAGCCACCCTTCTTGTTGCCGGTCAGGCCAAACAGCGAGAAATCCTTGCGCACCTGAGCGGCCGAAACCCCGAGGGCGTCGGCTAGGTTGTCCGAAAAAACCTTCTGAAAACCAAGCGATTTCAGCTTGATCAATACCTTCCGATAGTTGGAAAGTCGATTTACGGTTTCTCGATTGGCTGCGGTCATGTCTGCTTCCCCTTTGTCTGTGGACTATGTTGTTTTGCCTCGTCAACAGAATTTGTGGGCATATTGTGGCCGTCTTCATGCCCAATACCGACGAAGCAGATAGTTTAAGTGTAACCAACGGGATTATTGTGAATTTTGATTGTTCGTGCTGCCCTGAACCCTGAACCCTGAACCCTGAACCAACCTGAAACCTGAAACCTGAAACCTGAAACCTGAAACCTGAAACCTGAAACCTGAAACCTGAAACCTGAAACCTGAAACCTGAAACCTGAAACCAAGCTGTTACTTACAAAGTCTAAGAAAACTATTAACTACCCACTCGTTTTGAGCAAGAGCCTTTTTTTTCAAGCTTATTCACCATAACACAACCTGAATATGACTCTTCGTCCGCGGATTGCAAGTTTCATGGGAAACTTTTCACAATATCTCTTGCAAAAGGGGGCGGGCCGGGTATGTTAAACCTCGACACCGCTGCGCAGCCGGCCACGGCCCGGTGATGCGGCAGTCAAAGGTGCAGGACATAGAAGTGTATATGATTAACCCGAGGCGTGATCATGACTAAAAACAGGGTGCGTCCGACTGGCCCGATCGGGTCGGACGGCGTAATCAACCAGGAGCCGAAGAAACGCCAGGAGCTGGCCGACTACATGTCCGGACTGAACCTTGGCGATGACCGGGACAGGAACCGGGGATTTCTGATCCAGTGTTTGCACAAGGCGCAGGAGTTGTTCGGCTATCTGCCGGAAAGTGTCCAGTTGTTCGTTGCCGACCGTCTTGGGCTGCACTTGTCGGAGGTTTACGGCGTCATCAGCTTCTATTCCTATTTCACCACCGTGCCGGTGGGGCGCTACCGCATCAACGTTTGCATGGGCACCGCCTGTTTTGTCCGCGGCGCCGACCGTGTTTTGGAGGAGTTCAAGCGTCATCTGGGAATCGATGACGGCGAGACCTCCGAGAACGGCAAGTTTTCTCTGGGCGGCCTGCGCTGCGTCGGCGCGTGCAGCCTGGCCCCGGTGGTGATGGTCAACGACAAAGTTTACGGCAACGTTGCGCCCGACAAGGTTCCCGACATTATCAACGACTGTCAATAGATTTGATTTTCAGAGAATTTCAGCTAGGAAGGCCAGAAGAATGATCGAGAATGCCAAGCATTTGCGCGAGCACGCTTTGGAGTTGGGAATGCGTCAGGCCAAGGGGCCGCGCACACGCATTTTAGTGTCGATGGGCACCTGCGGCATCGCCGCCGACACTGAGCCGGTGCTGGCGGCTTTGCGCGAGGAAATTTCACGCCGCGATTTGCAGGATGTGTTCGAAGTGGTTGAGACCGGCTGCATGGGCCTGTGCCACAGCGAGCCTTCGATCGAGGTGGTCGACGGTGTCGAGGGCACCATGACACTCTACGGCAACGTTGTTCCAGGTCAGGCGGCGGCGATAATCGAGGCAGGCCCCTATGAAGCGGCGGGCGTTGAAGTCCTGGAGCGAACCTGGTACTGTCCGGAAAACGAGGAGAACACCAACGGTGCATTGCAGGCGCGGGTGGTGTTGCGCAACAGCGGACGCATCGACCCGGAGAATCTCGATTCGTATCTGATCGCCGGCGGCTATCAGGGACTGGCCCGGGCTTTGACTGAGATGTCGCCGGAGGAGGTGGGCGGGGAAGTCAGAGAGTCCGGATTGCGCGGACGCGGCGGCGGCGGATTCCCGACCGGTATGAAATGGGGGTTCGCGGCGGCCCGGAAAGCCCGGGATAAATTCGTGGTTTGCAACGCCGACGAGGGTGACCCCGGCGCCTTCATGGACCGGGCGGTGCTGGAGGGCGATCCGCATTGCGTGCTCGAGGCCATGGCGATTGCCGGCTACGCGGTCGGTGCCAGCCAGGGGATAATCTACATCAGAGCCGAATACCCACTGGCCATCAAGCGGTTGCGCAAGGCCATCGAGCAAGCTCGTGAAAACGGCTTTCTCGGCTCCGGCATAATGGGCGGAAAGTTTTCGTTCGACATTGATATCAAATACGGCGCCGGCGCTTTTGTCTGCGGCGAGGAAACGGCGTTGATCCACTCGATCGAAGGACATCGCGGCGAACCTACCTTCAAGCCGCCGTTTCCGGCGGTTTCCGGCCTGTGGAAGGCTCCGACCGTGGTTAACAATGTGGAAACCTTCGCCAACGTACCGGCGATTATTCGACGCGGCGCCGACTGGTTCAAACAAATCGGCCTGCCTGAATGCACCGGCACCAAGGTGTTTGCCCTGGCCGGAAAAGTCAGCAAGGTTGGCCTGGTTGAAGTGCCGATGGGAGCCACTCTCCACGACATTGTCTACGGTGTCGGCGGCGGCATCCGAGACGGCAGGGAATTCAAGGCGGTGCAGACCGGCGGTCCCTCCGGCGGCTGCCTGAAAGCAGACCATCTGCAAACTCCCATCACCTACGAGACCCTGAGGGCGCTCGATTCGATGATGGGCTCCGGAGGCATGATTGTCATGGATTCTGATGACTGCATGGTCAACGTGGCTAAGTTTTTCCTGGACTTCACCCTGGACGAATCATGCGGCAAATGCACTCCCTGCCGGATCGGCAACAAGCGACTGCACGAGATGCTGACGGAAGTCTGCGCCGGTCGCGGCACCCAGGAAACACTGGCCAAGCTGAAGAATCTTTCCCACACCATCAAAGACACCGCTTTGTGCGGGCTTGGCCAGACCTCGCCCAACCCGGTTTTGTCGACCATGCTCCAGTTCGAGGACGAGTACCGGGAGCATATCGAAGATAAAAAGTGCCGGGCCGGTGTATGCCGGCATCTGATTTCATACGTGATCAATGACGATTGCGTCGGCTGCACTCTGTGCGCTCGCAACTGTCCGGTAGACTGTATCAGCGGACAGCGTCGGGAGAAACATGAAATTGACCAGGATAAATGCATCAAATGCGGGGTCTGCCATTCGCTTTGCAAGTTTCATGCCATTGACAAGCGATAATTGTTCAGGTTAGGCTTTTTTTCAAAGGTTTTCGGAGACAATTCTATGATCAAGATGACAATCAACGACCGCCAGGTGCAAGTGGACGCGAGCGCCACCGTCTTGCAGGCGGCCCGCAAAATCGGCATCGACATACCCACGCTCTGCCATTTGGAGCTTGACTGCTTCGAGGTCGAGCATCGCATGGGGTCATGCCGGGTGTGCGTGGTTGAAATCGAAGGGAGACCCAACCTGGCGCCTGCCTGCTGTACGCCGGTGCTGGAGGGCATGGTGGTCAGAACCAATACCATGAGGGCTATCAACGCCCGTCGGACCATCCTGGACCTTCTGCTGTCAGACCATCCGAAGGACTGTCTGACCTGCGAGAAAAACGGAAACTGCAATTTGCAGGAGCTGGCCGGGGAGCTGGGCCTGCACCGCATTCTTTACAGCGGTGAGATGTCCAACTACCCAGTTGACCTGGCCAACGAAAGTATTGTACGGGATTTGAACAAGTGCATCATGTGCCGTCGCTGCGAAACCGCCTGCAACACTATGCAGACGGTTGGTATCCTGTCAGGGGTTCGCCGCGGCTTCGAGGCGGTGGTGGCGCCGAGCGAGGAGCGCCCGCTGAGTGACACTAAATGTGTGTTTTGCGGCCAGTGCGTGGCGGCCTGCCCGGTCGGCGCCCTGAGTGCCATGAATCGCACCTACGATGTGTGGCGGGCTCTCAACGATCCGGACAAGACTGTGGTGGTGCAGACTGCACCTGCGGTCCGGGTGGCGGTCGGGGAGGAGTTCGGACTCGAACCCGGCACCATTGCCACAGGCAAGCTGGTGGCGGCGTTGCGGCATCTTGGATTCGACAAGGTGTTCGACACTGATTTCGCCGCCGATTTGACGATCATGGAGGAGACCACCGAGCTGATCGGAAGACTGAAGAAGAGTGAAAACCTGCCTATCCTGACTTCCTGCTGTCCCGGCTGGGTTAAGTTTTTCGAACATCAGTTCCCCGGCCTGATTCATATTCCCTCGACCGCCAAGTCGCCACAGCAGATGTTCGGCGCCGTCGCCAAAAGCTACTATGCCGAAAAGATAGGAGTGCAGCCGGAAAATCTGGTGGTGGTTTCGGTGATGCCCTGCCTGGCCAAAAAATACGAAGCTTCCCGCGAGGAGTTTTCGCGTAACGGCGTGCGCGATGTCGACATCGTCATCTCCACACGTGAACTGGCTTCGATGTGCAAGGAGGCGGGAGTGGTCTTCGAGCACTTGGAGGATGAGGATTTTGACCGTCCCCTGGGTGAGTCCAGCGGAGCCGGCGTGATTTTCGGAGCCAGCGGCGGAGTTTTGGAGGCGGCTCTGCGTACGACCGCCGATTGGCTGGCCGGCGAGGATTTGTCAAATCTTGATTTTGTCGAAGTGCGGGGGATGAAAGGGATTCGCGATGCCACGGTTACGGTGGCGGGCATGGAGTTGAAGGTGGCGATCAGCTCCGGGCTGGGCAATGCACGTCGGTTGCTGGAGAGCATTCAGAAAGGCGAGGCAGAGTACCATGCGATCGAAATCATGGCCTGCCCCGGTGGCTGTCTCAACGGCGGCGGCCAACCATACATCCACGGGGATACCAAGATTCTCGAGAAGCGCCGCCAGGCAATTTACCGGGAGGATGCCAACAAGCCCGTGCGCAAGTCGCATCTCAATCCCGATATCCAGAAGCTCTATCAGGAATTCCTGGGCGAGCCGGGCAGCCCCAGAGCACACGAGTTGCTGCATACCAAGTATAATCCGCGCAATAATTTTTAAATTATTTTTGCAGAGCTATAGTAGTGTCTGAAACGTTGAGATGTCTGAACTAGTCGCTAATACGTAGAATTGTTTCTTTTTAATCAGTGGGAGTAAAAGACCATGGGGCAGGACAAACTGGCAGTGCAGATGTATACAGTTCGTGAATTTACGAGGACGGCCGGGAATCTGGCTGGAACCCTTCGCAAAATTTCTGAAATCGGTTATACGGCAGTCCAGATGTCGGCAGTCGGCGCGATGAACGGCGAAAACCCGGAGGTGTCCGCGAAAGAAGCCCGCAGAATGCTGGATGACAACGGTCTCAAGTGTATTGCCACCCATCGACCATGGACCGCTTTGATGAACAATATCGATCAGGAGATCGAGTTCCACAAGACCATTGACTGCGATTTCGCGGCGATTGGCGGCATTCCCGGCGACGGCTACGGCGACACTCCGGAAGGATATCGGCGCTGGGTCGAAGATGCGCGCGGTGTGATCGCCAGCCTGAAAAAGGCGGGAATTCGTTTTGGCCACCATAACCATAGCAAGGAGTTCATGCGCGGCGATGACGGCCGCTGGCTCGAGGATATTTTGATCGACGAGGCCGGGAAAGAACTGATGCTCGAGCTGGACCTTTACTGGGTCGAGCATGCCGGACTGAACTGTGTCCGACTCCTGGAGCGATGCCATGGACGAGTGCCGGTGATTCACCTCAAGGACAAGGAGGTCGTGCCGGAAGGACCGGTCATGGCACCGATCGGAGAGGGCAATATGGACTGGGATCATATCATACCGGCTTGCGAGGAGGCCGGTGTCAGATGGTACGCGATCGAACAGGACACTTGCCGCCGCGATCCCTTCGATTGCTTGCAGTCAAGCTATCAGTTCCTGCGTGGCATGGGGTTGTAGGGGAAGGCGCAAGGAGCTGGCCTGATTAATTCATGGCAAGTGAGGCGGGTGACCGGCTCGGGTATAGGGTATTGGGGGCGTGAAGCGCGGAATTCGTCCATCGATCTCGTCGACCCGGAGTCACGGAGACACCAAGTCATGGAGTCAAAAGCTAGGAGGAAGATGCGCGAATAAGATACCCGGGGCTGCTGTGGCGAATACTCGTCCACCGTAATCGTCGCCCGGCCTTATATTTTTCGATAATGTTGCGCGACAACGTGCGCGATAAGGCGCGGAACAAGGTTAGGGAATCCCCGCAGGCATCTGGAGACGGCGGGCCGCCGCCGTTAATCACCGCCCGAGGCCGGACGGCTCCAGAAAATAAGCGTCGTCCGTAAGCGTCGACCGGTTTCATCATTCGACTGGGCCGGACAGATTCCGGCCCTGCGAAATAGGCGAATCGAGCCAATTGTAGGTTGGGACCGTTGCGAAGCAACAGAGTCTGTCCGTAGGATTGCCGCTTCGCTGCCCCGCTGGCGCGGAGCCTATATCCCTGTCGGGATGTTCTCGCCCTACGAAATCTGCATTTCGCAATTCTCTCAAAACTCAACATAATGGAGAACAGAAACAATGGATAAGATAAGAGTGGCGATTATCGGGATCGGCAACATGGGCAGCGGTCATGCCCGGCAACTGCGGGACGGCAAAGTTCCGGGGGCAATGCTGACGGCGGTCTGCGATCTCAACCCGGAGCGTCTGCAATGGGCCAAACAGAAGCTGGGCTCGGACATTGCTCTTTATGAGAGCAGCGACGAATTATTTGCCGCCGACGCGGCTGACGCGATCATTATCGCCACCCCGCATTACGACCATCCGCCTCTGACCATCGAGGGTTTGCAGAAAGGATTGCATGTTCTGTGCGAAAAACCGGCGGGCGTATACACGAAGGCGGTTCGGGAAATGAACCGGGTGGCCGACAAAAGCGACCGGGTGTTTGGCCTGATGTTCAACCAGCGGCAGCGACCTTTGCATCAGAAGTTCAAGGACTTGGTGGATTCCGGAGAATTGGGTGCGCTGATGCGGACCAATTGGATCATCACCAGTTGGTTTCGCTCGCAGTCATACTATGATTCCGGCGACTGGCGGGCCAGTTGGCGCGGCGAGGGCGGCGGTGTCCTGCTTAATCAGTGCCCGCACAATCTCGATCTCTGGCAGTGGATTTGCGGCATGCCAAAACGGGTGCGCGCCTTCTGCGCATTTGGCAAGTACCACGACATCGAGGTCGAGGACGATGTTACCGCATTTGTCGAATATGACAACGGTGCCACCGGCCTGTTCATTACCAGTACCGGCGAGGCGGCCGGCACCAACCGGCTGGAAGTTATGGGAGATCGAGGCAAAGTGGTTATGGAGGACGGACAACTGACCTTCTGGCGCACTCGCCAGCCGGTGGCCGAATTCACTCGAAACACTCCGACCGGATTCGGAGCGCCGGAAACCTGGAAGTGTGATGTCCCATATAACGGCGGCGGCGAAGAACATCTGGGCGTTCTGAAAAACTGGACCAATGCCATCCGCTGCGGCGAAAAGCTTACCGCTCCAGGCCAGGACGGCATCCATAGCCTGGAGCTGTCAAACGCTATGCTGCTGTCGAGCTGGACTGACAGTTGGGTGGACATCCCGATTGACGATGACCGCTTCCAGAATATGCTCGAGGAAAAGGTGAAGACTTCCCGCTACCAGAAGAAGACGAAGGGTGATGGGCCGGTCGATCTAAGCGGCAGTTTTAATTGATTTCCGGAACAATTGCGAAATGTGCGAATCGAGCCAATAGTAGGTTGGGAATCTGTCCCGACCAGGCTCGATTCGCATGGTCGACTCGGATAGTCGACCTACGAAATCGGCATTTCGCAATTCTCAAATTGATTTCAAGCAGGAGAGAACCATGTATTTAACCGGATTCGCAGACGAGGCCGGAGCTTCGATGGAGGTGCAAATTCGCGCCACCAAGGAGCTGGGCTGGAGCAACATCGAGGCCCGCAACGTCGAGGGCGGCAATATTCACAGCATCGATGAGTCTCAGTTCCTGAAGATCGCCGACCAGCTAGATGCGGCCGGTGTCAGGGTTAACTGTTTCGGATCGGAAATCGCCAACTGGGGTCGCCAGGTTACCGATCCGTTCGAGGAAACCATCGAGCTGGTCGAGCGGGCGATTCCGCGCATGTGCCGGCTGGGCTGCAAGCTGGTGCGAATCATGAGCTATGCGGTGCGCCGGGGTGAAGACTGGGAAGTGCTCGATGATCAGTTGAAAGAGGAGAGGTTTCGGCGACTGCGTGATATTGTCTCCCGCTTTCGAGATGCCGGTATTACGCCGGTGCATGAGAACTGCATGAACTATGGCGGCATGTCATGGCGGCACAGCCTCGAGTTGGTGGAGCGGGTGCCGGGGCTGAAGCTGGTCTTCGACACCGGCAATCCGGTCTTTACCGACGACTTCGCGCAGCCGCCGCCCCGTCCCAGGCAGTCAAGCTGGGAGTTTTATCGCCGGGTCAGAGAGCACATCGCCTATGTCCACATCAAGGACGCTCGTTTTCTCAGGGACAAACCCGGCTCGATTTTTCCCGAGTCCGAATTCACTTTTCCGGGCGAGGGTGACGGCGAGGTTGTACGCATCGTCAAGGAATTGCTGAACCATGGCTATGACGGCGGTATTTCGATGGAACCCCATCTGGCGGTGGTTTTTCACGACCAAAGCAAGGATTCGAAGGAGGAAGTAAAGTATCGGAACTATATCGAGTATGGCCGTCGTTTTATGAAGATACTCGAGGATATCGGGCATGGGGTCGACTAACCTGATTAATTCATGCGAATTCGGCCTGAACAATGAAACGAATGCCAGCCTCATCTTCTCAGCGCAGCCAGCGGACTGGTTCGACGATCAGTTCCGGATTCGCCCGCAGATAATCGACCACCGCATCTCGGGTCCAGATGCCGGTGCTTTCGCTCCATCCCTCATGTTCCGCCCTTTCAGCCAACTGCCGTAGAACCGGGAAACGTCCGCCGCCGCCGGCCAGAGTATAGCTGTTGAAGGCGGTGCGGTAAAGACGGTCGTCGGAAGGGAGGGGAGCACCGTCGCGGTCGAACAATCCGGAGACCCGTTCGTTTTCGTCCAGGTCGACAAACAACCCGTAAACACCGCCGGCGGCGTAGGAACGCCGCATCGCCATTTGTTCATCAATGATCTTGACCAGCTCACTGCGGGTCAGGTTTAGAATGCCGATTTTATTTTCGTAGGGAACCAGCCTAAAGACATCGGCTCTCGATACCGGGCCGGCCTCCAGGTCGGCTCCGGAAAGGCGCCCGTGGATGACCACCTCGGCCTGGCTGGCGGCGGCGATGGCCCGCGACAGAAGCTCGCTGGTCCGGCTGCTGCGACCAAGGCGGCCGCGGGCGGTGACAGGGGCGGCCAGAAGTCCGACCGTTTCCGCGGCGGCCTGCCGGGCCGGCTCCAGCCAGGCAGCAAGGGCGGCTTCGGCCCGCGCACAGCGCGGGGTGGTAGGCTCGACCTCGAGCAGGTAGGAAGTGCTATTGCGGACTGTGCGCGAGCGGGCGTCGAAGTCAACATCCACCACTCCCAGATGACGCCCGTGAGCGCCCGCCTGTACGTACCAGGTGCGCGGGCCAATACGACGACCGGGAAACTCGCGGTGGGTATGTCCTCCCAGAATCAGATCGATTTCCGGAAAGCGACGGGCGATTTCAACTACCTCGTTAACCCCGCGTGGATCGTTCGGCTGCCAACCCTGATGGATGGCCAGAACGATCAGATCAAGACCCGGTATCATACTCAATCGCTGTAATTCACGTTCCAGCATGGACACCGCCGACTCGACTTGCCAGCCTGTGACATGCTCGCCCCAGTGCCAGTTGTCGAGATAGCCCGAGTTAGCGCCGATGACCGCCACCCGAAGGCCACCGCGGTCGAAAACGCGAAAGGCCGGGAACTGACGCTCGTAGCCGGCACGGATAAGACGAAGATTGCCGTTGACCACCATGGCTCCGGCACGATCGGTCAGCCTGGCCATTTGTTCAACCCCGAAGTCCAGTTCGTGGTTGCCCGGCGCCCAGACATCGTAGCGCAGGTGTTGAAGCATGGCAACCGCGATCATTCCTTGGCTGTGGGCGGACGTGAAGCTGCCTTGAATGGTGTCCCCGCAATCGATCAGAAGCGTGTTGCGCTCCCCGGCTTCCGCCCCTTTTTTGTTGATCAGGGTGGCCAGGCGCAGCCAGCCCGCATCTTCCTCGCCAACCCCCTCGAAATGACCATGCAGATCGGTCGTTTGCAAAATGCGCAAACTCTGACCGAACCCGGTCAAAGCCAGGCAGAGAACAGTGAAAACCAGAATGATTACCAGCCTGAAACGCATGCCACGCCATCTCCCGAAACCTGAAACCTGATTCCGCTAGTCCAGTTCAAAGACAACATTGATTTGAAAGGGGTTGGCGGTGATTTGATAGTCTCTCGGAGGGGGTAGTCGCCGCAGTCTCTGAAAAATCGCCTG
>SLNM01000088.1 GCA_007133055.1 Lentisphaeria bacterium | reverse complement strand
GAAAAAGCAGAATAAGCAGAAAAAGCAGAAGCAGAGCAATAAAAAAATCACCATTGCCGGAACCTTGGAAGCATCCCGGAAAACAGGCCAACGGTTAGATATAGGTTAGATAGAGAAAAATTAACGCCAAAAAGAGACCCGCCGTAAGTGTCATAACTTATTGGCGGGCTTTATTTTAGAATGGTCGGGACGGCGAGATTCGAACTCGCGACCTTTTGACCCCCAGTCAAACGCGCTAACCAGGCTGCGCTACGTCCCGAACCGTTGATTGTTTGCACAGATGCGAATGCAATGTACCATTGGGGGGATGATATTCAACCTGAATCCGTGATAAAATTGGCAGAAAGTTTATAATTAACTAATTGCAAAATAGTTGTGCAATAACTGGCTTTCACCAATCGGGTTGGAGTCTATTTTTCACGGAATCAGGATTCAAGCTTACCATTGCAGTCCGAGCATTTGACAGTTGATGCCGCTGCCGATGCCGAGCAGGGCGATCCTGTCGCCTCTTCGGACTTTGTTTTTATCTTCCACGGCAAGAGCAAGGGTGGCCGGCAGAGATGCGGAGCCGCAGTTGCCTAGGAACTCGACAGTGGCGAAGTCTTTGTCCGGCGCCAGTGCCAGTTCATGATAAAGTCTCTGCCGGTGCATGCGTCCGACCTGGTGTGTGCAGATCAGGTCGGGGGTCTGATTGTCCCAGCCCAGAGTTTGCTTGCAGAGAGTCCAGTTATTGCGTGCCACCTCGACCCCCTGGGTCAGAAGTTCCTCCGCGTCAGTACTCATCAGTGGTCTGCTTTGGTCGTTCATTCCGGAGTCGGCATTGCCTTGGCAGAGGTGGTTGTAGCGAGTGTCGCAAAGGTGGCTTCCACCCAGGAGGCGGTGGTGCTGCCGGCTGACCGAGCGGTGGCAGAGGACGGCGGCGGCAGCAGCGGAGCCGATGGTCAGCGAGGCGAACATTGGCTTGATGTCGCGCCGGCCGAGAGAGGTGTTCTGGTTTAGAACTTGGATAGTGTTTTCCATCAGGGGCCGTCCATTCTCGCCGGCCACCAGCAATCCGCGTTGAATTTGGCCGGACTCGATCAGGCCGGCCATGACGACCATGCCGGAAAGGAAACCGAGGCAGGCATTGGAGATGTCGAAGTTGATGGTGCGTCCCGGCAGTTTCAGCAGACGATGGACGATGGTCGAGGTGGCGGGTTCGACGAAGTCGCGGCTGACCGAGCAGTTGCACAGAGCATCGATGCTGTCGGCGGCCAGGTCGGCCAGGCGCAGCGCCTTGTCGCCCGCCTGCGCGGCGGTCTGGCTGGGCATTGTGCCCGGCGCCCAGTGCCGTCGTTCGTCGATGCCAGTCATCAAGGCCAGCCGTCCTTCCGGCAGGCGCAGCCTGCGGTAGATAGGAGCCAGCCATTTCTCGATGGCCGCCGAAGTGATCCGATTTTCCGGCAGAACGGCGGTAATGCTTTCAAGGCAAGTGTTTGGAAAAATCATGAAAGAGCGTTCAATGCTGTTGTTATTTTGGTTGTGTCGTCTGACAATATATTCATCCGACATCGTTCGGCAAGAGCGAGGGTGGGTGTTGGCGTAATGCGTCAGTCAAAGGTGCAGCACTAGCCTGAATAATTCATGAGCCATCTACTGCGAGGCGCCATTGCACACAATCTCAACAGCTTGCAGCCGACGCCGGCCTTTGCCGTACGTCCAGTACGCCGCGACCGACTTACGGCTGCAAGCTGTTGATTTCACGCACACTGGCACCTCTCGCTACGAAGTTCATGAATTAATCAGGCTAGGAACACACAATCGGTGAATGATTACGGCGGACGTCTTGTGTACCCAATCGTAATTTCGTAATAGAACCACGAATGGACACTAATTCATACTAATAGGAACATTAAAAACAAAAGCTCGCAAAAAGCACTAAGATTATGCGGTGCGCCTTCAGCGCACATGTTGTTTGACATAGCTTCCCGGGGCGTTGCCCCGGTCTGGTATGCTTATGCGCCGTTGGCGCGGCAGGCAGGTGCCGCACGCAGACAGGTCAACCGCTCTTGTGCCTGCCAATCCTCAGCCGTTCCCGTCGCCCGTAAGCGTCGCCCGGCATGAGATCCGGCTGCTCTCCGCCTTTCGCTGACGCATTGCAACTGATGGCTTGCAAGTGTTGTACAGACCTTGTTCGAGGGGTACATTAACAGCGCACAGTCAAATTGACCCTATGCCGCAATGTTGCTGTGGCGGCAAAGCATTGGCACTGGTAACTTCAGAAAGGAACTAATTTATGAGTGAGTCTCATCATCTTCAGACAAAAGTGGGAGTAATCGGCTGCGGCAAGATCAGCGACGCCTACTTCCGGGGCATGGCAATGTTCGACAATTTGCAGGCGGTGGCCTGTGCCGACCTCAGGCCAGAGATTGCCCGGGGCAAGGCGGAGGAACATGGCATTTCGGCTTTGTCCGTCGACCAATTGCTGGCCGAGCCGGACATTGAGATTGTCCTCAACCTTACGATTCCCCAGGCTCATGCCGAAGTCGCCCTGGCCGCACTCGAAGCGGGCAAGCATGTGTACTGTGAAAAGCCCCTGTCCGTTGACCTGGCCGAGGGCAGGCAAGTAATCGAAGCCGCGCACGCTAAAAGTTTGCTGGTCGGCTGCGCCCCCGACACATTTCTTGGCGCCAGCCATCAGACTTGCCGCAAACTTCTTGACGATGGCTGGATCGGTGTTCCGGTGGCGGGCACGGCTTTCATGATGGGGCACGGTCCTGAATCGTGGCATCCCAACCCCGGCTTCTATTATTTGCCCGGCGGCGGTCCTATGTTTGACATGGGCCCATATTATCTTACCGCCCTGATCAATCTGCTGGGGCCGGTCAAAAAAGTATGCGCCAAAACCGCCCGTACTTTCGAGCAAAGACTGGCCACTTGCAAGGAGCACTACGGAGAGCATCTGCCGGTGGAGGTGAGCACCCATCATGCCGGCGTGCTCGAGTTCCATTCCGGCGCACTGATCACCGTCACCCTGAGCTTTGACGTCTGGGGTCACACTCATTCTCCGATCGAAATATACGGCACCGAAGGCAGCATGCAGGTGCCGGATCCGAACGGGTTCGGCAACGCGGTCAGGGTTTACCGACCCGCACTCAAGGCTTGGACCGACATGCCGTACTCGCATATCTACCATGAAAACTCGCGCGGAATCGGAGTTGCCGACCTGGCGGCGGCGATTCAGGGAAAGCGGGCGCAAAGATGCCATGGCGACATGGCCTGCCACGCCGTGGAAGTCATGAGCGCCTTCGATCAATCCTCGCAGACAGGGCGGGAAATCGAAATCGCCACCCCCTGCCAGCAGCCAGAACCATTGCCGATGGGCCTGATCCCCGGGCAAATCGAGCGCCAGGCATAGGCTTTCTCCTTGTCCGAACCATGGTAAAACAATGAAGAAAACGAATGAAAGGAAAGCATTGCGATGAGTAAAAAAGCACTGATGTTCTGGGGCGGTTGGGAAGGGCACGAACCAAAACAATGCGTGGACATTTTCGCCCCTTTCCTTGACCGCAGCGGCTTTGCCGTGGAAGTTGTTAACAGCTTGGAGCCGCTTGCCGACGCCGAGCGACTGGGCGAGCTGTCTCTGCTGGTTCCCTGCTGGACCATGGGGCAGATAGGCAAGGAGCAAAGCGAGGGGCTGCGCTCGGCGGTCCGTTCCGGTGTTGGCTTCGCCGGCTGGCATGGCGGCATGGGTGACTCGTTCCGCAACGACACCGAGTATCAGTTCGTTGTGGGGGGGCAGTTCATCTGCCATCCCGGCGGGATTATTGACTACCGTGTGGACATTGTTTCCGATGACCCGATTGTCGCCGGCATACCGTCATTTAAAATGAAGTCGGAACAGTATTACATGCACACTGACCCGTCGAACCGGGTTTTGGCCACCACCACCTTCAGCGGCGAACATGCCGGGGTCGACTGGATCAAGGGCTGCATAATGCCTCAAATCTGGACTCGCCCCTACGGTGCCGGCCGGGTTTTCTACTGTGCGCCCGGGCATGTGGCCGCTGATTTTCAGGTGGAAGAGCTGAAAACCATCGTCGAACGCGGCCTGCTGTGGGTCGCGCGCCAGCCGGATTAAGTCATCCTGCATCCGTGAGTGAGATCATTGCGATAAGATTCTGACTGGGGAATGAATGAATATGTCCGCAGCCCCGACCATTCGCGCCGCAAGCAAAACGGACAGCCGGGTGCTGGCCGAACTATGGAGCGCAATGGCCGAGCAACACCGCGGCTACGACCAGAGTGTTTGGTCATGGTCGGACGACGCTCCGCAGCGATGGAGACGCGAATGGAGTCAGCAGATCGGACGCCGGGGCACTGTGGCTATGCTGGCTGAAACAAACGACCGTCCGGTCGGCTTTATCAGCGGCTGCGTCACCAAGATACCGGCCGTCTTCGAGGGGGGGAAAAGCGGTAAAATCTTGGATG
>SLNM01000012.1 GCA_007133055.1 Lentisphaeria bacterium | reverse complement strand
AGTTGTATCTGGGCTGGGCCGGGGGTGGAGGCAGTGTTTACGAAGGCTTCCTGGAATTCAGCGGCGGCGGTGAGAGCACGCCGGTCGGTATGCAGGCGCGCTTCGGTGAGTGGGAGTTGGCGGCGGATCAGATACGGGCGGCGGGTGAGGGAATCCTGGCGGAAGCTCGCTGGGATGGTGACCGGGGGGGCTGGGAGATAAATGCAAGTCGCGGGCGGATACAGGCGGACGAAAGGGAAATTTCTCTGAACGAACTGGTTTTTTCCGGCGAGGCAGAATATGGCCGGCCAAAAACGGCGGCCGATGCCATTTGGCAGGGGCGCGGGGTTTTGTCGCTGGCCTCCGGCAATGTTCGGGATCATCAGATGGATTTAAACTTGCGGGATATTTCCGGAGGCATCCCCTGGCACTGGCCCTTTGTAAGGGAGGAGGTGGAAGGAGAGCCCGCCGAGTTGTCATCTGGCGGTGAGCATTCACCCGTGTCGGGAGAAATCCGGGTTGGCAGTCTGGAATGGGGCGACCGCAATCTGGGTCATGCCAGCCTGACCGTCCACCAAACAGTTTCGGGGCTGGCTTTCCAGGGCGAATACAGTGGTGACTGGCCGCCCCGGTTGCAGGCTGATCTGAGGGCGGCTCTGAATGTTTTCGACGAAATGTCGCCTTCATTTGTCGGGCGGGCGCAGGTCGAGGCATGGGCGCTGCCGGAGTCATTCGCCTGGTCGGAACTCTTTCCCGGTTTGCCTCGGGTCAATGCGCGCGGCCAGCTTGACGCGGATGCCCGTTTCATCTTTGACCGGCATGGGCCGCGCCTGTCCTTGCAGACCGCTGTGCGCGATGGCGAGCTTGATCTGCCTGATCTGGATGTCAGGATTGAAGGAATCCAGACCAGTCTTGATTTTCCTGATCTGATCCGAATGCAAAGCAGACCGCGGCAAACAATCAGCTTCGACCGGGTCTCGGTTGGTCGGCTGACATTTGCCCGTGGCATTGCTCAATTCAGGGTTGACGGGCCGAGTCATTATTTTATCGAACGAGCTGAAACCGGCTGGGCGGGCGGGCGGCTGTCGCTGTTCGCCCTGCACATTGTCCCGGACAGCCGGCAGTATCAGTTCGAGGTCTTCTGCGACGGTCTGGAGCTAACCAGGGTGATGCGCCAGCTTAATTTTGGCCAGGCCACCGGCGAGGGAAGGATCAACGGACGAATCCCGGTCGACTACAGCCGGGGAAGATTGCGTTTCGAGGACGGCTTCCTCTATTCAACTCCAGGGCTCGGTGGAACCATACGGATCGCCGACCAGACGACGCTGGATACCATGATGCCCGATGTCGGGGACGCCCAAATCGCCCTGGCCAGGGAGGCTCTGCGCGATTTCGAGTATAAATGGGCCCGCCTGCAACTGTCGATGGACGGTGAAATATTGGAGGCTAAGTTTCAGTTCGACGGCGCCCCGTCCGACATCCTGCCCTTTGTTCCCGACCGGGAGACCGGAGAATGGGTCAGAACCCGTGTGGAGGGCGAGGGAGCCAGATTCGAAAGTATTCGACTTGACCTGAATTTTACTTTGCCGCTGGACGAGGTGCTCGGAGTCGGCTTGGAACTGCACGAAATTTTTCAGCCGTGATTACTCACGGGGCGGCGGACCGCCCGGGCGGCCGGGGTTCAGGGTTCGGGGGGCAGGGTTCGGGGTTAATAGCCACAAAAAACACAAAAAGTTAGTTGAACAGAAGGTCGCAAAGAACGCAAAGGGGAACAAAACTACAGTGGAAAACGGGAGAGCTTAATCCTTGCGCCATGATTAGTGTGAATCAGTGTCCATCAGTGGTTTAAAAATGCAGCCCTTTTCGTGACTTTTTGTGTCCAGCCACTTGCAAGCTAAATGGCTGGATAAATTTCTCGTGGCTATAATTGCACCCCCTTCGCGTTCTTTGCGATCTTCTGTTTAAAATGAGCCAACAATAGCGTATGGCCGAATTCGCATGAATTAATCAGGTTGGAGATCACTGAAAGGCTGGACTGTTTTGTTTATCGTTTTTCTTCGTTTGTGCGCAATCTTTTTGATGATCGGCCTGGGCTGGCTGGCTCGCCGCCGTGGGATAGTGGACGGTGCGACCACCGACCGGCTGTCCCGGCTGCTGGTCGGGCTGGTTTATCCAGCCTTGATTTTCAGCAGCATGGTGGAGCGGTTCAGTTTGGAGTCCCTGTCCGAAAAATGGTTGCTGCCGGTTGGCGCCTTCGGCATTATGGCCACCGGGTTTGTAGTCGGACTGATTCTGCTGCCCTGGTTTGGCGGTCGGAATTCGCCTTCCGGGCGGGCTTTTCATTTTCAGGCGACGATAAACAACTACTCCTTTCTAGTGATGCCACTGGCGCTGTTCTACTGGGGTCAGGAGGGGTTGGCCAATGTAATTTTCTCGACCCTCGGCAGTGAGCTGGCGATGTGGAGCCTGGGGGTCTGGGCGATCAGTCGGGCCCGGCTCTCGCGGGAGTCCATCCGCCAGTTGCTGACCCCGCCGATACTGGCCATTGTCGTGGCTCTTTTGGTGATAGTCTTGCGCGCCACTCTTCCCATGGACTGGTCATCGGATGGCGGCGGGGTTTTCAACGCTTTGTGGGGTTCGCTGATTGAGGGTTTGAGCTTGTTTGGCGGAGCCACGATTCCTTTGGCCATGGTGGTGGCGGGGAGTCGCATAGCCGATCTGCAATCACACCATGTGGTTCATCTGGGACAATTGCGATTGGTGCTGGTGCGTCTGGTTCTGGTGCCGGGGTTGGCGATGATCTGGATTCTATGGCTGCCAATCCCGGCCGAGGTAACCCGGGTGCTGCTGCTGATCGCAGTGATGCCGTCGGCGGTCAGCAGCGTGGTGGTAAGTCAGATTTTTGACGGCGATGTCGATGCGGCGGCGGCCAGTGTGCTGCTGACGCATTTGTTCTGCCTGATTACCATCCCTTTTTGGCTGGCTCTGGTGCTGCGCATTATCTGATCTGAAGCGGAAAAATTGGCGAAAAGATTTGTTCGCCAATTATTCACGGATTCTGGAACAAGTACTGAGTGCATTGCTATGAAAAAGCTTGGCTTCTCTCTTTTTTTGTTTTGCCTGTGGCTCCCCGGCCAGGTTGCCGAGGTTGTTGCGTTCGAGGCGGAGACCGGAACCGGGAACTGGCTGAGAAATGGTGATTTCAGGCATGGACTGCACGGCTGGACAGTTCGCTTTCCGGAGGCGGGCGAGACCGTATACTCACGCAACCACGAATGGATCGAGGTCTCCGACAACCCGCTGGGGACGGGGCGAGTCATTCGGTTCACCTTGTCTCGCGCCGTGGCCGCGACCGAAGGAGTGAAGGCGGCAACCCCGCTGATGCCGGTCGAGGCGGGGGTTTCCTACCAGTTCGGAGCGGACATTCTTTCCCTGGGACCGAGTGCCAAAATCATTCTGGAGGGGTATGTCGAGGATGCGGAGAGAACAGCGGCGGGGGCGGACCAGATTCCCGGCTATCGCCGCATCTACCGCGCGGTCATCCATCCCAAGGGCGTGTCCGGTCGTGAATGGACAACCCACCGCCGGATCATCGCGCCCCCCGTCAGATATCAGCCGACGCATGTGCTGTTCAAGCTCTACGCCTACTGGCCGGAGGGTGTGATTTATTTCGACAACGCAGAGTTTCGGAGGGTGGAATGATGCTCGTAGCCGGCACGTATGGCATGCAGTGGCGAATAATCGTCGTCCGCTATCGTTGGCCGAAAAAAAAGTGCGGGAGAAGGTTCGGGAATCCCTGCGGGTGCCTGGAGACGGCGGGCCGCCGCCGTTGATCACCGTCCGAGGCCGGACGGCTCCAGTGAATAATCGTCGACCGGTTTCCTCATTCGATTAGGGTGCGCGACAACGTGCGCGAGAAGGTGGGCGGCTTGCCGCCGCTTTCGATTACGAAAGCGATAACGACAACGACACCGACACCGGACTGGATTCGGGCGATTTACTTGCGCGTTGTGATCAGTTCTGTTATGCGATGCTGCTTTCGCCCTAATCTGGATGGTTCAATTGCGAGCCGGAATCAGTTGAAGATAACATTGGCTATTTCCCTGCCCGCCTGGCTGCCGACAGTGCCGGTAAAGGAGCCGAGGGCGGCGCTGGCAGTACTTCCGACGATGCGTTTGAGTCTGGCTTCCCAACTGTTTTCGCGCTGCACCATGGCTTCTGCTTCGGCAGCGGCCATCCTCTGAGCCAGCGCCCGTCTGGCCTCTGCCTCGGCCTGCGCCCTGGCCATCTGGCGTTCTCCGTATTCCTGTTCCGCCGCCTGTCTTTCCTGAGCCATCTGCTGCATTCCCGCCTGCGCCTGGCGCATCGCCAGGTCTCGCTGGTTGCGCCGCCTCTGCGCGAAGGTGTCGAGCGGGCTGGCGGAGGGTTGCCTGGCCTCGTCCCATTCGGGTAATGGCGCCTCGGCGGCGGCCAGAGGATTGACCGGCGGCGGTGCGGGTT
>SLNM01000254.1 GCA_007133055.1 Lentisphaeria bacterium | reverse complement strand
TTTCCCGTTTGAATGACCGGTATTGAGGGGTTACAGTATTCCGTAATCAGCTAGATTATTTCCAAACCAACGGGTGCATAGTGTATGACCGCCTCGCTTTACGGAATAAATAAATCGAACCGCAATTTTGCCGACCCATATTATTGGGGCAAAAACCAGTTTAACTCGTCATTCCCGGTTTCTCTGGCCTGCTATATGCGGTATCGTCAACTTCTTTTGGTCTATATCATTGACAACGGCGGTGGCGGCACTTCCATATCGGAGCTTTCGGGCAGCGACTTATTTGCGACCGACATCCCAAACCATGATATCTTCTTTGCTTTCGAATCCCGCTTTGAACCGTATTCAGGCTTAGTCCACGATTCACTGAAGGCAATCGATCTGGTCGCCATGTCAGCCTCCAAACGAAACTTCTTTCGTCCATTGGAAATCAAGCTGACGACGCTGCCCGACAGCGCCACTTTTGACAGAGAAGAAAGCGAATATGGATGTGAATTGGTTGTCCGCAACCCTACTACCCGCTATATGGCACTTTCAATGGTCAATTCATGCAAAAAGCGAATGGATGGCATACGTACGATTTTCGAGCCTGTCTGCCATACAATACGCAGTTGGGACAATGCTGCGGAAATCCATGGGAAGATACCCGATATTATGGGTGCTCTTCGTTCGTTTCTTGATGATTTTCATGGGATTCAAAAACCGTTGCTGATGCAGCCAGTCTGGAAAACGGTGGGACGTTCTCCAGAACTGGCCGATAATTGCCTCGATATTTTTGTATGGAGCGATTTCGCTCTGGCTCGCCTAATCATGGATTCAGCCAGCGAAGGCAGTCAGCGCATTACGCGCCCGCAGCGTTCAGCGATCAGGCTTGCCCGATTTCTTTATGAGGCATCCACTCGAGGCCGAGTGTATCAGGGGCCAATATATGATGGCATGACCTATGGGACTCTTAACGACAAGGAATTCTCAATTTCCGGGAATAAGACCAATAAATATATGTACTGTGCTCGGCTAGAGAGACCAATAGTCTCCAAACAGGAAATAAAAAACATAATTCTCGGCGGTGGGCAGAGGCACCTCAGTCCGGAGCGCAGGTTCGATGCCATAATTTTCTACTCAACCGACCTATTTTCAGGCGTGCAATGACTAACCGTGATCACAGCGTGATTGACCTGTTCGCCGGCGGCGGAGGTTTGAGCCTAGGTTTTAGCAATGCCGGGTTCAAAATGATTGCCGCCTATGATAACTGGCCGGCGGCTATCGAGTTCTACCGGAAAAACATAAAAGACCACCCTATACACATGCTCGATTTAGGGGTGGATTCGGCTGTCGATGCTTTGCGGGTTCAACAGCCGGACATGGTTGTTGGCGGTCCGCCATGCCAGGATTTCTCATCCGCAGGCAAGCGTCGGGAATGTCAGAGAGCCAGTCTCACGGTGGCCTTTGCAAAGATTGTCGCGGCCATCAGGCCAGCCATGTTTTTAATGGAAAATGTAGAGCGCGCCAAAAACAGCAAGGCATTCGCCGAAGCCCGCGCCATTCTCCACGAGGCGGGATATGGCACGACGGCGGCCGTGCTCGATGCCTGCCTGTGCGGTGTGCCGCAAAGAAGAAAGCGGCTGTTTCTGTTTGGGGACCTTGCAGGGAAAGACCACCAACTTATTCCCTATATTATCAAATCGCAAAGAACGAAGCCCATGACTGTTCGCGACTATCTTGGTAACAGCTTAGGAGTGGAATACTATTATCGGCACCCGAGAAGTTATGCGCGAAGAGGCGTCTTCAGCATTGACGAACCCAGCCCTACAGTTCGGGGAGTTAACCGCCCGGTTCCCGCCGGTTATAAAGGACATCCGGGCGACCCGGTTCCGATCTCGCCGAAGATCAGACCACTGACAACCAAAGAGAGAAGTCTGATTCAGACCTTTCCCCCCGAATTCGACATTTCGGGACCAAAGAGTGAAATCGAACAGATTGTCGGGAATGCGGTTCCGGTAAAGCTGGCCGAATTCGTGGCGTGCAGAATCAAAGAGTATATTGCAGACCGGGATCAGGACAGGCTTTACTCCGACGGCATCACAACCGGCCAAATGTTTTTTCTATTCGAACAGAAGGCCGCCTATATTTGAGATTATTTTTACCATGCCGATCATCGAACCGCACATTCATATGTACTCCCGCACCACCGACGACTACCAGGCCATGTACAAGGCTGGTATTCGGGCCTGCGTCGAACCGTCCTTCTGGCTCGGCAGTGACCGTCGCTATGCCGGTACTTTCTTCGATTACTTCCGCCTGATCCTTGAGTTCGAAACAGTGCGGGCCCGCCGTTTCGGCATCGATCATTTCGCGGCGGTCGCGCTCAATCCGAAGGAGGCCGAGGACCGCAAGCTGGCGGATGAAGTGATTGACGGTCTCGCTCCCTATCTCGACCACCCCCGCTGCGTCGCCCTCGGCGAAGTCGGCTTCAACAACCAGACCGCCAACGAGGAGCATGCTCTGATGCGCCAGCTCGAAATCGGGCGCGAGCGACAGATGCCGATCATCGTGCATCTGCCGCATGTCGACAAACTGCGCGGCGCTCTCCGGCTGATCGACATTGTCAACGAGCTTGATCTGGACCGAAACCGGGTGGTGCTTGATCACAACACGGAGGAGACCATCCGGGCCAGTCGTGACTCCGGCTGCTACTGCGGCATGACTGTCTATCCGATTTCCAAGCTTACTCCCGCGCGCGTATCGAATATGATCCGGGAATACGGCGACGAGCGCATGATCGTCAACGGTTCCGCCGACTGGGGGGTGTCCGATCCGCTCAGTCTGATCAAGGTGGTCGATCAAATGCGTCGGGACCAGCATCCGCCTGCCACCATCGAGCGCATTGTGCGAATCAATGCCGACTCCTTTTATTCAGCTTCCCCGAACTGGCGGCCCGAGACGGACCTGCAACCGATCGACCCGCGGGAGTTCCAGCGTTGAGCGAAGTTCGGAATAGGATTGCAGGCTGGGCGCAGTTATTGCGCCTGCCCAATCTGTTCACTGTCCCCGGAGATGTGGTTGCCGGTGCTCTGCTGGCGGCAGCGGCGGCTGTCAGCCTAGCCCCCGACCTGCGCCTGATCGCCGTTGCCCTGGCCTCCCTGGCTTTGTATGCCTGCGGACTGATCCTCAACGACCTTGTCGACCTCGATCTCGACCGCCGCGAGCGTCCTCAACGGCCACTGCCGGCAGGTTGGGTCCCGGTCTTCAGTGCCGCTGCCGCAGCGGTTATTGCCGCGGTCGCCGGGCTGGCGCTGGCCTGGATAAGCGGTATTCCTACTTTGGTGGTCGCCGGGCTGCTTTTGATCATGATCGCCGTCTACAATTGCGTGGCCAAAAATCATCGCCTGGCCGGAGCTTTCACTATGGGGGGATGCCGCGCGCTCAACCTCTGTCTTGGCGGTTCGCTCGTCGGGTTTTCCCCGGCCGCTGTGTCGGCGGTTCTGCCGCCGGCGTTGGTAATCGGTGGTTACATTGCCGCAGTCAGTTATATCGCGGCCGATGAAACCTCCGGCCGTCCGGCCGGTCGCATCCGCTGGTTGCCTGCGTGCTTTGGGGTGATCGCCATCGGGCTGCTGTTGCATGGCCGGGCCTGGCCGTCGGTCATGGTTGCTCTGTTCGCCACGGTGGTTTATCTGAAGATCGGCAGCGCGGCCGGTCGCGCCGGAACCTGTCAACCGCATCAGATCGGGCGGTGGATTCGCGGTTTGATCGGGTTGCAGGCGGCCTTTTGCGCCAGCCTGCCCGGCCTTGGCTATATTGCCGCGGCCATTTTACTGCTGTTGTTCTGGCCGGCCAGCGTCCTAACCGGAAGGAGATTTCATGGCAGCTAAGAACAAACTACTGGTAGTGCAAGTGGCGGCTCTCGGCCTTGATGTCGCGCAAAATCATGGTACGTCGGTTGCCGATCTGAAATTTTCGTCTCTGATCCCGGTTTTTCCGGCCGTTACCTGCGCCGTCCAGGCGGCTTTGCGCACCGGGCTGGATTGCTCCGGTAACGGAATGCCGGGCAACGGATATTTTGACCGGACCCTGTGTAAACCGCTGTTCTGGGAGCAGTCGGCGGGCATTGTCGAAGGCCCGCGTATCTGGCGCAGGTTTCGGGAGGCCGGCGGCACTGTCGGCATGCTGTTCTGGCAGCAGAGCCTCGGCGAGGAGGTAGACTTGGTGCTTTCTCCGGCCCCCATCCATAAGCATCACGGCGGCATGATCCAGGATTGCTACAGCCAGCCGGAGGGATTGTATCGCGAGCTGTGCCGGCGCATCGGGCGGCGCTTCAACCTAATGCACTACTGGGGGCCTATGGCCTCGGTCAAGTCATCCGCCTGGTCGGCCGCCGCCACGGTCGAGGTTATGGGTATGGACAACGCTCCGCAGCTTCTCTTTACCTATCTATCCGGACTCGACTACGACCTTTTGCGCCACGGTCCCGCCAGTCCGCACGCCGGTAGAGCCTGGCAGGCGGTAGGCGAACAGCTTGCCAGGCTGCTCGA
>SLNM01000299.1 GCA_007133055.1 Lentisphaeria bacterium | reverse complement strand
TGGCCGGATCACCCCCCTTGCAACATGAATCGGAGCGCCGACTTTCAGCCTCCGATCCGACTGCCGATGCCCCCTCCGGCGACGCCCCCGCTGCCCAAACGCCAGCGCAAGCCCGGCCAGCGCTCAAGCGCCGCCCGGAACATGCCACTGGCCAAACATAAGACGAAAAAACATGACCCCGAAGGCGTGGGACATGATACATCTCGCCATGCGCAGCCCGCCCGCGCCGGGTGCCCCGGCACGGCAGACCGCACAACCGTAGCGCACTGGCAGCACGCCCGTTACTTCAATTCCACCGTGGCGCCGGCAGCTTCCAGCTTACCCTTCAGCTCCTCGGCTTCCTCCTTGGCAATGCCCTCCTTGATCGGCTTGGGAGCGCCGTCCACCAAATCCTTGGCCTCTTTCAAGCCAAGTCCGGTGATCGCACGGACTTCCTTGATCACATTGATCTTCTTATCGCCGACGGCGGCCAAGACCACATCAAACTCGGTTTTCTCCTCGGCCGGCGCCGCCTCGCCGCCGGCGGCAGGTGCGGCGGCCACAGCCGCCACAGGAGCGGCGGCGGTAACCCCGAGCCTTTCCTCCAACGCCTTTACCAGCTTGGACAACTCCAGCACTGTCATGTTTTCGATATAGGAAATGAATTTCTCCATTTCTGCCGAAACTTCCACTTTCACTTCTTCAGACATGGTTGATAAACCTCCGAATTTACGTTTCCTTAGTTTGAGAACAATTAGCTGCGACTATTATGGTACTCGTCAAGAGCATAGACAATACTGGCCAGCCGGTTGTACAAAACCCCGGCCGCATTGCGGGCCGGCGCCTGCATGACCCCCAGCAACTGGGCCAGCAAAATCTCACGTCCCGGCAGATTGGCCATCATATCGACATCCCCGGCACTCAGAAATTGACCGCCGACGGTGCCCAGTTTCACTTGCAGAGCCTGATGCGAAGAACCAAACTTCCGTACCGCCTTGGCCACTGCCGCGGCATCCGTGCCGCCGGTTATCAGCGCACTGTCACCGGCCAGGGGCGGGTCGATCACACCGTCCAACCCGGACTCGGCGGCGGCACGCATAAACAGACGGTTGGGAATTACATGGCATTCCGACTGCAATGAAGCAAGGTCGTCGCGGAAAGCCGAAAACTCCTCGACTTTAAGCCCCTTGTAGGAAACCAAAAACAATGTTTCCGAGGAACCTATCAGACCAACCAGGTCATGAACCAGTTGCTTTTTCTCCGGTCGAATATCTTTCTTTCTCATCTGACTTTAGGCCTTTGTCATTGTTCGAGTGTCAATTTTCACGGCCGGACTCATGGTCGAAGACATGGCCAGGCTGATCAGATAAGTACCCTTGGCGGCAGCCGGCTTGGCCCGCATGATCTGCTGAATCGCCGCTTCGGCATTCTCAATCAACGCTTCGCGGCTGAAAGAACGTTTGCCGACCGGCATGTGGACGCAGCCTCCGCGGTCGTTGCGGTACTCGACCCGCCCCGCCTTGGCCTCGCCCACGGCGACCGCCGGGGTCTGAGTCAGGGTGCCTGTCTTGGGGTTCGGCATCAGACCGCGCGGCCCCAGAACCCGACCCAGGCTGCGCAGATCCTTCATCGCATCGGGAGTGGCGATCAGGGTGTCGAAGTCCAACCAGCCCCCCTTGATTCTATCAATCACCTCTTCGTAGCCCACGACATCCGCCCCGGCCTCGCTGGCCGCAGCCGCCTCGTCCCCGGTGGCAACCACAACCACCCGCTGCTCCTTGCCAATGCCGTGAGGCAGAACCAAGGCGCCGCGGATGGCCTGGTCGGACTGGCGCGGGTCAATGCCCAGATGAAAGGCCAGCTCGACCGTCTCGTCGAACTTGACCGAAGCCATTGACTGAATCAGCTCAACCGCCTCCTCCAGTGTGAATTTCCGGCCGCGCTCAATCTGCTGAAGCTGCCCGGCGTAGCGCTTTCCCTTAGTCATTTTTCACCTCGATTCCCATGCTTCTTGCGGTACCCTCGATTATCCGCGCGGCCGCCTCTGCTGACCGGGCGTTAAGATCATCTTTCTTGGTCTGGGCTATCTCGGCCACCTGGTCGCGCGTAACCGAGCCGACCAACTCCCGGCCAGTCGTGGCCGCACCCGATGCCAGGCCAGCCGCCTTCTTCAGCAGCACAGCCGCCGGCGGAGACTTGGTCACAAAAGTGAAGGAACGGTCCTGGTATACCGTGATGACCACCGGTATGACCGTCCCGGAATCCGCCTGGGTGGCGGCGTTGAACTGCTTGCAGAATTCCATGATGTTGACCCCGGCCTGACCTAGTGCCGGACCCACCGGCGGCGCCGGATTGGCGGCGCCGGCCGGAATCTGAAGCTTGATCTGGTTGATGACTTTCTTTGCCATAATGATGTGCTTGACCTTAATGATGTTATCAGACTAGGAACTATGCTCGACCTGCCAATATTCAACTTCAACCGGCGTGGAGCGCCCAAAAATACTGACCGACAGGCGCAGCTTGCCGCGGTCAGGGTCGAGCTGCTCGACAACCCCCTCGAAGTTGGCAAATGCGCCTTCCTTGATAATCACCGACTCCCCGACTTCAAACTGAATCCTCGGCTTGCTCGGCTGTTCCTCGGGCTTGCCCTGAGCCATGATCTGGGACATTTCATGCTCGGCCACCGAAACCGGTCGCTCGCCGCCGACAAAGCCGATGATGCTCTGTATGCCGCGGATGAAATACCAGACCTGGTTGTCAATATTCCCCTCGTCGTCATACAACTTCATCCGCACCAGTATATAGCCGGGATAAAGTTTGCGATTAGTGGTCTTTTTACGACCGCGACGAACCTCGGAGACTTTCTCCACCGGGATTTCCACATCCAGGATTTTGTCCTCCAAATCCTCGGCCGCCCGCCGCTTCTCAATCGCATCCCTGGCTCGCTGCTCGTGGCCGGAAAGTGTTTGCACGACAAACCATTGAGGCTGTCCGTTGTTAGACATGTTGTGTTCCCGTAAAATCTGTCGCTTAATAAAACAATGCCCCTGGTCGAACAACTCGCCTGGTTGCCTTTTCCATAAAAAAGTGCATCCTTCAGCCAGTCCTAAGTCAGGAACCTCACCACCGCCCGCACTGCGGCGTCGGCGACAAAGACAAAAATGCTGAGCATGATCGATGAAATTATTACTATCAGGGTCGATTCCCACAATTCGGACCAAGTGGGCCAAGTGCATTTTTTCAACTCGGCGACTGTGTCCAAATATAGATTGCGAATTCGTTGGATGGGGTTGGGCATTTCAATTGGTTCCGTATATTGCCAGAACAGCCGGCCATTCAGGCATTCCCAAAATCTTTCCAGGCACCGCCCCGGTCAAGCCCCCCTCCCGACAGTGGCAGGTGAGACAGGGATCGAACCTGCGACCTGCGGTTTTGGAGACCGCTGCTCTGCCAGCTGAGCTACTCACCTTGCAAGCCATAAGCCTGAATAATTCATGAGCTTCGTCACCGGAGGCGCCAGTGTCCGTGAGTTCAAAAGCTTACATCCGCAACCCCGTCGCCGGCGTGCTTGACGTACCTGAAGGCCGGTGTCGGCTGCAAGCTGTTGAGATTGCGTGCAATGGCAACTCGCAGTAGGTGGCCCTTGAATTATTCAGGCTGGAAACAGCCTCCTACTTCTTCTCGACATGGACAGTGTGCCGACGGTCGGAAGAGCAATATTTCTTCTTGCTCAGCCGGCCGGACACCGTGCGCTTGTTCTTATCCGTCGTATAGTTCCGACGCCCGCATTCCGAGCATTCCAGAATGACTAAGTCTCGAGGCATAGGACAACTACTCCCTGGTGTTCGTGGTTTGTTGGATGATAACAACGGCCATGACGGCTGCGGGTTGCAGTTCTGAACACAGACAACAGCAGAGGACTGCCACACCCCGCCTCTTGGATTCGACTAGGTCGATCCGAACCAGGCGGGGAAACGGCAGACTCCCAGCCGCAATGTCCTACCAGGTTACTCGATGATCTCGGTAACCCGTCCGGCACCAACCGTGTGACCGCCCTCGCGAATCGCGAATTGCAGAGTTTCCTCCATGGCGATCGGGCAGATCAGCTCCACTTCCATGTTAATATTGTCTCCGGGCATAACCATCTCGGTGCCCTCGGGCAGCTTGATGACCCCGGTAACGTCCGTGGTGCGGAAATAAAATTGCGGCCGATAACCGTTGAAGAAGGGGGTGTGACGACCTCCCTCCTCTTTGGCCAGGACGTATACTTCCGCCATGAACCGCTTGTGCGGGGTGATGCTGCCGGGCTTGGCCAGAACCTGGCCGCGCTCGACTTCCTCTTTCTTAATCCCGCGAAGCAGGCACCCGACATTGTCGCCGGCATGACCCTCGTCCAGAGTCTTGCGGAACATTTCGACCCCGGTGCAGGTGGTCTTGCGGGTGTCGGTAATGCCGACAATTTCAATTTCCTCGCCGGTCTTGACAATCCCGCGCTCCACTCGCCCGGTAACCACCGTGCCCTGACCCTCGATCGTGAAAACATCCTCGATCGGCATCAGGAAAGGCTGGT
>SLNM01000253.1 GCA_007133055.1 Lentisphaeria bacterium | reverse complement strand
GTCAGGTGTCAGGTGTCAGGTGTCAGGTGTCAGGTGTCAGGTGTCAGGTGTCAGGTGTCAGGTGTCAGGTGTCAGGTGTCAGGTGTCAGGTGTCAGGTGTCAGGTGTCAGGCGTCAGGTCGGATAGGATGCCATGGCTTTGAATACACAACTGCCGTATCCGGGAGGCTTTGTCGCGAGCTTGTCGCGAGCTTGTCGCAAGCTATGTCGCGAGCCTTGATGGGAAATCGGTTGACGATAGCGGGCGACGATAGCGGATTACGAACCGCCTTCGCCCTTTCGCATATTTCGCGTGTTTCGCGGTTGAAACAAAAGAGCATAAAAAAACCACAGAATACTCGGCAGACGATTATTTCGAATGATAAAAGCAATTCTCAGGCACCCGCCGTTCTCCTGGTGGCGGCGTATGCGCGATAAATTTTACCGGGGCCCCTCGTACATCGCATTCCACCCGCGCTGGCTGGAGCATTATAAATCGCCGACCGCCATTGCCGGAATTTGGCTTTGGGCCTGGAGCCTGCGCATGTTCTCCATTCCCGGCCGCATTTTGTTTCTTTGCACCTTGCTTCTGGTGCTATATTCAATGGTCAGCCTGCACATGGCCAGTCATATTCTGACCTTGTTCATGCTTTCCCTATTCGGCTGTGACACGGTCATCGGTTTTTTTCTGCGCCCGCGCCTGCAGTGCAGTAGAATCATCCCCTCCAGGGTAACCGCCGGCGGTCGGATAAAAGTGGAATACTTAGTCAGAAACGTCGGCCGTCGCACGGCCTACGCAGTATCCCTGGACACCCTGCCCTGGCCGTCGGGTCTGCAATTTTCCGGTGGCCGTCCGTTTTTTTCCGCATTGCCCCCGTCTGAAAGCCGCCGGTTTTCCACCTGGGTGCGCGGTTTGAAAAGAGGCCGCTACCTGCTGCCGACACTTCGCGCCCACACTGGCTTGCCCTTCAATCTCACCCTTTGGGGAAGCATGTGCCCGGCATCCAAAGTGGTGCATGTGATACCGGACTTCACGCCTCTGACGGAGCTGGCCGTTTCCGGCACTGCCCGCCATCAGCCGGGAGGCATCGCCCTAAGTTCGCAAGTTGCGGAAAACATGGAATTCTTTGGCTGCCGCGAATACCGGGACGGGGACAACCCGCGCCACATTCACTGGCCCTCCTGGGCCCGCACCGGCTATCCGGTGGTCAAGGAGTTCCGCGAGGAATACTTCTGCCGCACCGCCGTAGTTCTGGACACCTTCCTGCCGCCTCCCTGGTGGGCTTTGCGTTCGCAACAAAGAGAAACTCCGAACTTCGAAGCCGCCATCTCCCTGACCGCCGCCATCGCCGACTACCTGACCAATCGGGACTATGTCATCGACCTTTTTGCCGCCCTCCCCAAGGTCTACCGTTTCCAAGGAGGCCGAAGTCTTGGAGAAATCAATCAAATACTGGATATACTGGCCTGCGCCCAACCGCAGCGCCGGGATGGTTTTACCGACATCGGCCCGGAGATCATGCCTGAAATCAGCCAGATCACAAGTTGTCTGTTCATCCTGCAGAGGTGGAATGAAAAACGCCAGGAGCTGATCGAAAAAGCGATCGGAGCCGGGGTGGCCACCCGCATTTTTCTGATCGGACAGCGCCCGCCCTCCCCCGCTGTCCCGCAGCTGACCCTGTTGCACCCGCAGGACATTCTCGAGGGACGCTGCCTTCAGCTTTAACTTGACTCATTAGCCTGATTAATTCAGGCTAGTATGGAACAGCGCCCGCTCCCGCAAAGGAGCCAGCCACTCGCCGGGGACAACCAGGTTGCCATAGCCGCGGCCGAGCCGGATCGAAGAAGAATGTTCACCATGGAAATCGGAACCGCCGCTTGGCAGAAGACCAAATTCGTCGGCCAGCTCCGAGGCAATCTGCTGACGCGGCTGATCGTAATCCGAATAGCGAACCTCGACCGCGTCAAGGCCAAGACTGACAAGGCGTTGCATTTTCTGGCGCAGCCTGCCCCGTTGAATCCGCCCGCCACCGCCCAGCGGATGAGCCAGCACCACCACCCCGCCTGCCCGGTGCATGGTCTCGATTGCCGGTCCGGGAAGCGGCAAAAAACGACGCACGTAAGCAGCGGCCTGAGACCCTAGGTATCGGGAAAAAGCCTGCTGAAGATCAAGGCAGTAGCCGCCATTGACCAAGGCTCTGGCAAAATGGAGCCGACCAATGACCGTCGATTCACATCCCTGACTTTCCGCTTGGACGGCGGCGTCGGTCAGGGGTATCCCCAATTTTTGCAGGTTGCGCAGGATTTGCCGGTTGCGTTCCTCCCGATGGCGGCGTATGCTCGAAAGCAGCTCGAGCAGAACCACGTTTTCATAATCAACAAACAGTCCGACCAGATGCAGCGAAAGGCCGTACCACGAACACGCTATCTCGACTCCGGGCACCGCGGTTACTCCGCGGTGACGGCCGGCAGCCATGAACTCAGCCAAGCCGGACACTGTATCATGGTCGGTCAACGCCACCGCCTCCAGGCCGGCCCGGCATGACGCCTCAATCAATTCGGACGGACTCAGCCTGCCGTCGGAAGCGGTGCTGTGGGTGTGAAGATCGATCATTTGAACTAACTCGTTTAGTGGTTAAATTGCCCCTTAACATAGCCGGGAAACCGCCTGAACAAACTTGAATGCATAAAACAACCCCGTCAGCGAGGTCAAGAATCATGAAATTCCGTGTTATAAAAGGTCGGCAACTGGGTAAAATGTTCGACATTGCCGGCGCTCCCAGCCTCGGCAGCGAACCGGACAACCAGATTGTCATTGAGGATGACGGCGTATCCCGCCACCACGCCAAGCTAACCCTTACCGAGCACGGGATATGCCTGATCGAGGACTTGGACAGCACCAACGGCGTCCGGGTGAACAGTGAGAAGATAGACATCCGCCATCCGATACGTCCCGGAGATCGCATTGGTATCGGCAACACGATTCTTCTGGTAACCGATGACAAGGGAAATGTCCCGGCCAGCCTCCTTACCGAGCATGGAGCCGGAGCCGGCGGGCGGCAGCCTATCTTCGCGGCGGTCGCCATTTTACTTTTGGCCGCGCTGGCCGGGGTGGTCATGCTGCTGTTGTGGGGCACAGGCCGGGAAGAAGACCAGGCCGTTGCCGACGATCAGAATGCAATAATTGAAACGGATGAGCCGGTTGCCGTGCAACCCAGTGCCTGGGACATTCTCGATCCCGCTCCGCCGGAGCCGGCGGAGACGGAGGAAGATGAAGACGCGGACGAAAGGGCGCCCGCACCGGAAGCCGAACCGGCGGTGCCGGATGAGGCAAGACCGGCGGAGGCGGAGGAGCGACCGAGAGAAGAAGCCAGGCACTCGGTGGTGGTGCGCAGCCGGCCACCGGGCGCCGTCGTCACCATCAATGGAGAAGCGGTGGGGGAAACCCCGGTGGCCGTCCATAACCTGACTGCCGGAAGACATCGGATCGAGCTGGAAAAAACCGGGTATGAAAGGCTTAGCCGTCTGTTTTTCCTACCCCTGAGAGAACCCCTGCCGGAATATCAAATGGAACTGGCGCCGAAGACGTTAAGGATTACCAGCGAGCCCGTCGGCGCCACCGTTTTTCGCGGCCCGCAAATGCTTGGCCATACACCCTTGCTGATCGACCACCTCCCGGAGGGTGAGCATCGGTTGCGGCTGCTCGCCTACGGCTATGAACAACTGGTGGTGGCGGCTGAAGTCAACCCTCTGCGCGGGGAACTTCTTGAGGCAACCATGAAACCGGCCACCGCCGAGTTAATCGTCATGACCATACCCGCCGATTGTGCAGTTTATGTCGACGATGTTTACATGGGCACCACCGTTCGGCCCGAGCAGGAGCCAATCAACCGCTCGCAGCCGTTTCAGGTCGGCAACCTGATCCCCGGCAGTCGCCGAGTCGAGGTGCGTCATGCGAACAGTCCGGAAAGCCACAGACAAACGGTCAGCCTGGGGCGCGGCGAAACCTCCCAGATACCAGTCCGGCTATGGGTCCTGGAACGAAAAATCACTTTTACGGACGGGCGGGTCATGCACGGCATGTTAATCTCGCAAAATGAACAGGGCGACCTGGTCCTGGCCACAGCGCCCGACCAACGAACCACCATCGCCAGGGAGACCATCCAGGAAAATGTCCGCCTCTCCCCCGAAGAAGCCCTGAAAATCCTTCGGCCGGAGCCCGAGCCGGAGCCCGCCGCCGAGGGGGGCGAATCACCGGATCCTTTCGACGACGATTTCTGGCAGATCCGCCCGCTTTAACCTAGCCTGATTAATTCATGAACTTCGTAGCGAGAGGTGCCAGTGTGCGTGAGATCAACAGCTTGCATCCGTAAACCAGACCTCGCTATTTTGAGCACAAGGGGGTCGCAAGTTGAACGACACTCAGAAAGAAAAATGCCCAAACAGTCTATTTTCAGGAATACTATGAAAACAGGGCGTCCCATTTGCGCTTAAAAGTGCTTTCTGGTAAACCGGTCGCGGGCGTACCTGACATACTCCAAGATCGGTGTCGGCTGCAAGCTGTTGAGATTG
>SLNM01000244.1 GCA_007133055.1 Lentisphaeria bacterium | reverse complement strand
GCGGCCTTGGCACCGCTCACCGTGGTGGTGATCGGAATATTGTAGCGTACGGCCGCGTTGCGCATCCGCACTTCATCGGCCCGCGGCACCGCTCCGGCCGGGGTGTTGACAATCCAGCCGACCTGATGGTCGGCGATCAGGTCCAGAACATTCGGCCGACCTTCGGAAATCCGGAACAGCGCCTGTGTTTTTACTCCCTGTTCCCGCAACCTGGTGGCGGTGCCGCAGGTGGCGAAAAGGCCATAGCCCATCTCCTCGAGAGCAGCGGCCAGCTCGACTATTTCTTCCTTGTCCCGGTCGCAGACACTAAGGAAAACAGCACCCTCCAGGGGAATGGCGCTGCCGGCGGCGGACTGACTCTTCAGGTAGGCCATGCCCCGGTCAATGTCGATGCCCATGACTTCCCCGGTCGAGCGCATCTCCGGGCGCAGTAAAACATCGGAGCCGGGGAAACGGACAAATGGCAGAACCGCCTCCTTGACGGCGAAATGACCGACCCCCACCTCTTCGGTGAAGCCCAGGTCCGACAGCTTCCAGCCGACCATGACCAAGGCCGCCAGTTTGGCCAGGGGCACGCCAATGGTTTTGCTGACAAACGGCACCGTCCTGGAGGCTCGGGGGTTGACTTCTAGCAAGTATACCTTGTCGTCCTGAACAGCATACTGCACGTTCATCAAACCTCTGACCGCCAACTCCTTGGCCAGGGCACCGGTGTGCTCGCGAATCTGCCGGCAAACACTTTCGCTCAAAGTAACCGGCGGTATGACGCAGGCGCTGTCGCCCGAGTGGATGCCGGCCTTTTCAACATGCTCCATAATGGCGCCGACAACCGCTGTCTCGCCGTCGGCAAGACAATCGACATCGACCTCGACGGCGTTTTCCAGGAAGCGGTCGATCAACACCGGGCGATCCTCGGAAACTTCCACGGCCTCGCGCATATAGGTTTTTAGCGTGGCTTGATCGTAAACAATCGCCATGGCGCGACCGCCCAGTACAAAGGAGGGGCGAACCAGCACGGGAAAACCTATTTTTTCCGCCACTTCCGCCGCCTCTTCGGCGGTCGTGGCAAAGCCGTTTTCCGGCTGCAAAATACCGGTGCGCACGACCAGGCGGTTAAAGAACTCCCGGTCTTCCGCCGCCTCGATGCTGGCCGGCGAAGTGCCAACCACCCGAACTCCGTTGTCGGCCAGGGGGCCGGCCAGTTTCAAAGGGGTCTGGCCGCCGAACTGGACAATCACCCCCCAGCACTGTTCCCGACGGTATATGTGCAGCACGTCCTCCAAAGTCAGCGGCTCGAAGTAAAGTCGGTCGCTGGTGTCGTAGTCGGTGCTCACCGTCTCCGGATTGCTGTTCACCATAATCGTCTCGAAACCGGCCTGTCGCAAGGCAAAGGCGGCGTGTACGCAGCAATAATCAAATTCAATGCCCTGTCCGATGCGGTTGGGACCACCCCCCAGAATCATGATTTTACGGCGGTCGGAAGGACGAGCCTCGTCCGCCTCGGCATAGGTCGAATAGTAATAGGGGGTGTACGCCTCGAATTCGCCGGCGCAGGTGTCAACCAGACCGTAAACGGGCAGCAAGCCAAGCTTCTCGCGGGCGGCTCTAACCTGACTCTCGTCGCTGTTGAGAATCCAGGCAATCTGGGGGTCGGAAAATCCAAACTCCTTGGCCTGGCGGAAAAGAGCCGGATCAGCCGCCAGCCCCGCCAAATCACCGGCGGCGCGAATTTCACCCTCATACTCGGTCAGCTCCCGAAGCTGACGCAGGAACCAGGGGTCGATACGAGTGGCGGCAAAAACTGACGCCTCCGTCCACTGCCGACGAAATGCCTCGCGGACCAGCAGCAAGCGCTGCGCATTGGGCCGCTTCAGCTCCTTTTCAAGCAGATCGTCGGACATGGCTCGCGCCGCATCCTCCTTGCCGTCCGCTCCGAACCCCGCCCGACCAATCTCCAGCGAGCGCAAAGCCTTCTGCAAGGACTCCTTGAAGGTTCGGCCGATGCTCATGGTTTCCCCGACGGATTTCATGCGAGTGGTCAAAGTGGTGTCGGCACCGGCGAATTTTTCAAAGGTGAATCGGGGAATCTTGGTCACCACATAATCGATGCTGGGCTCAAAGCACGCCGGTGTTTCCCTGGTGATGTCGTTCTGGATTTCAGCCAGGGTATAGCCAATGGCCAGCTTGGCGGCAAACTTGGCGATCGGGAACCCCGTGGCCTTGGAGGCCAGCGCGCTGGAGCGGGAGACCCGCGGGTTCATCTCGATAACCACCATGCGCCCGGTGTCCGGCTCAATGGCAAACTGCACGTTGGAGCCGCCGGTGTCAACCCCTATCTCCCGCATGATGGCCAGTGCCGCGTCCCGCAAATTCTGATATTCCCGGTCGGTCAGAGTCTGTGCCGGCGCTACCGTGATGCTGTCCCCGGTATGCACCCCCATCGGATCAAGATTCTCGATCGAGCAGACGACTACGGCATTGTCCTTGCGGTCGCGCATCACCTCCAGCTCGAATTCCTTCCAGCCAATCAACGATTCTTCGATCAGCACCTCGGAGATCGGACTGCAATCCAAACCGTCCCCGGCAATCTCCGCGAACTGTTGCTCGTCGTATGCCACGCCCCCACCGCCGCCGCCCAGTGTGAAGGCGGGTCTAATCACCACCGGCAGACTACCGATCTCACCCAGCACATGCTTAGCTTCGTCCAGGCTGTGAGCCACTCCGCTGCGCGGAGAGGCCAGGCCAATGCGCTCCATCGCCCGCTTGAAGAGGTCACGGTTTTCCGCCTTCTCGATCGCCTCGACACCGGCGCCGATCATCTCCACCCGATAACGCTCAAGGATGCCCTGTTGATGCAGCTCGACCGCCAGATTCAGCGCCGTCTGCCCGCCCAGAGTGGGAAGAAGGGCGTCGGGGCGCTCGCGGCGAATTATCTGATGCACAATATCACAGGTCAGCGGTTCTATGTATGTGCGGTCGGCAAACTCGGGATCGGTCATGATCGTGGCCGGATTGCTGTTGACCAGAACCACCTCGCAGCCCTCTTCCCGAAGAGCTTTGCAGGCCTGGGCTCCCGAATAGTCGAACTCGCAGGCCTGCCCGATGACAATCGGGCCGGAACCAATCAGCATAATCTTCTTTAAGTCTTCTCGCTTAGGCATTCAGTACCGCCTTTTCAATATAATCCTGAATCTGTGATAAAATTGGCGAAAAATATTATCATGCCACAGCTTCGTATTGTCGCCTTGCGGCTACGGCGCCGCTGGCTTTTCACGGAATCAGGATAATGTAACCGTCCAGCCAAAAAACGATAGCGGCCGACGCTTATTCGCTGGAGCCGTCCGGCCTCGGACGGTGATTAACGGCGGAGCCCGCCGTCTCCATGAGGCCCGCAGGGATTCATGAACCTTGTCCCAAACCTTGCCCCGAACCTTTCTCGAAATAGAAAGCCGGTCGAAGCTTACGAACGACGATTACGGGCGACGATTATCACGAACATTTGACTTCGTATCTCCATGACTTCATGACTCCGAATTGATTCCCGGCGCCATGCCCGAAGTCATGTTATGCCCGGTGTCATGCAGTCATGAAGACACGAAGTCAATGGGGATTCAGGGCACGATAATATCGTCCGGTTTCCTCTTTCGACAAGAATGTCGACTAGCCTGCTTAATTCACGAGCCAAGTTTGATTGTAAATATATAATGGCGCATGGCCGAATTCGCATGAATTAATCAGACTAAGCGTATCCGGAACCGACCCACACACACCGCTCATTCCATGACTCGAACCGGATATTTTCCGTCGAAGCAGGCGGCGCAGTAATCCTCCGGCCGATAGGAGCCTACACAAGCAAGCATGCCTTCCTGGCTAAGAAAAGCCAGGCTGTCCAGCTCCAAAGTTGCGGCCAGCTCGCGAATGGTCATCCGATTGGCGATCAATTTGTTTCGGTCCGGAAAATCGATGCCGAAGTAACAACCGAACCGATGCGGCGGGCAGCTCACTCTCATATGCACTTGGCGGGCGCCGGCCTGGCGCAGCGCCCCGATCCGGGCCTGACTGGTGGTGCCGCGCACCACGCTATCCTCGATCAGGCAAATGCTTTTGCCCCGCACCGCCTCCGCTATCGGCTGCAACTTGCGGGCCACCATTTTCCGCCTGGAAACCAGGCCGGGATCAATGAAGGAGCGTCCGACATAATGATTGCGGGTAAACCCCATGTCGAAGGGCAGGCCGGAAGCCTCGGCATAGCCAAGCGCGGCAAACATGCCGCTGTCCGGCACCGGCATCACCACCTCGGCCGGGGCAGGCGCCTCGGCCGCCAGACGGGCGCCCATCGCCTTGCGAACATCCCGAACATTGTCGCCAAATACATTGCTGCCGGGGCGGGCAAAGTAAACATGCTCAAAGATGCAATGCGCCCGCCGTTCGGCTCGGGCAAAGCGCCTGGACTGCAAGGCATTGTCCTGATTCCAAATGATCATCTCCCCCGGCTCCACCTCGCGCAGGTAGCGGGCGCCCACCACATTGAAGGCAATGGTTTCACTCGCCACCATGTAGCCCCGG
>SLNM01000265.1 GCA_007133055.1 Lentisphaeria bacterium | reverse complement strand
CGTCGCAATCCGAAAATGAAGCCTTACATCTACGGTGCCCGGCACAAGGTTACGATTTTCGATCTGACCATCACCATGCGCAAGCTGGCCGAAGCCTGTGATTTTCTTCGCGGTGTGGCGGTCAACGGCGGCAGCGTCCTTTTTGTCGGCACCAAGCGCCAGGCGCAGACTGTGATACGTCAGGCGGCCGAAAGAACCAACATGCACTATGTTGTTCATCGCTGGCTGGGGGGGATGCTTACGAACAACCGGGTTATTTCGTTGCGGGTGAAATATCTCAAGGAGCTGCGGGGCATGGCCGAGGACGGCACCCTGGACTCACTGCCCAACAAGGAGGCTTCCAGCAAGCGTCGTGAGATGCATAAGCTGGAGCGTACTTTGGGCGGCATAACTGCTATGCGCAAGCTGCCGGACGCCATGGTTGTAATCGATGTGGGGCGTGAGGATATAGCCATTCGCGAAGCAAAGAAATGCGGGGTCCCGGTCGTTGCCCTGGTCGATTCCAATTGTGACCCTGACCCGGTGGATTACATTGTGCCCGGCAACGACGATGCTCTGCGTTCAATTCGCATTGTGATGGAGGCGCTGACTGCGGCCATTGTCGAGGGCATGTTGGAAAGCGGTCGCGAAATCAACCCGGAAGTGGAATTGACGGACGAGGTGGAGTCCGTTGCCGCAGCCTCCGAACCTGCCAGCTTGCAAGCAGAAGCTGCGGTGTCGGCGGATACGGACGAAACCAGTGAGCAAGCCGAGGCCGAGGGTGAGTCGGAAAGCATGCCGGCGGAAGACTCTGCGGCGGAACCAAGCGAGACACCGGAAAGCGAAGCTGAGGCGTTGCCGGCGGCCGAAGTTGAAGTGGCGGCCGACGAGGGCGAGGGGGCGGCAACCAAGCAATAGCCCGGTTTATTTTACAGAAAAATACAGTTTAAGGACACCTGAAAGATGGCAAAGATCACAGCTCAGATGGTCAAGCAGTTGCGTGACAAGACCGATGCTGGTATGATGGACTGCAAGAAGGCGCTGGCCGAGACCGGCGGTGACATGGAGAAAGCGGTAGATCAACTGCGCAAGGCGGGTATTTTAAAGGCGGCCAAAAAAGCGAGTCGTGCGGCCACTGAAGGTCGCGTTGTAATCAGATTGGAGGATCGTGTTGCGGTCATGGTCGAGGTTCTGTGCGAGACCGACTTTGTCGCACGCAACCAGAAGTTCACCGATTACGCCGGGGACCTGTCTCGGCGGCTGGTATCCGACCATCGTGGGGATGTTGATCTGACCGAAAGCCTTGGCGATGCGGAGAAGGAGCGGCTGGGCGAGCTGGTCGGACAGTTGGGCGAGAACATGCAGGTGCGCCGGGCGGTGCGCTGGGAGAGCGACAACCAGTTTGGCAGCTATCTGCACATGGGCGGTCGAATCGGGGTGCTGGCGGAATTGGCGGGCGAGGTGTCGGAGTCGCTGGCTACGGATATTTGCATGCATATTGCCGCTTTCAATCCGCGCTTTGTCTCCCCTGCGGATGTTGATCCGGCGGCCTTGGAGCGGGAGAAGGAGATTGCCGAGGCTCAGGTTCAGGGCAAGCCACCTGAGATCATGGAGAAGATTGTGTCCGGAAAAATCAACAAATGGTACAGTGATGTATGTCTCAGCCATCAGCCATGGTTGCGCGATGACAAGACCAGTCTGGGCAAAGTGGCGCCCGGGGTTGAAGTGAAACGCTTTGCCCGATGGCAGGTTGGCGAGGAACTATAGGAGCGGCGCTGCGATAGAATGAGTCAATCCGCCCCGGTATTTGACAGGATACTGCTCAAGCTTTCCGGCGAAGCCCTGAAGCGGGCCGGCGGCAGTACCGCATTGACGGTCGATGCGCTGGACATGCTTGGCCGGCAGGTGGCCGAGGTGGTGGGTCGGGGTGTGCAGTTGGGGATAGTGGTTGGCGGCGGGAATTTTTTTCGCGGCCTTCGCTCCGGCAGGTCGTCGGGGATTTCCCGGGTTACCGGAGATTACATCGGCATGCTGGCCACGGTAATGAACAGCCTGGCGCTGCGTGACACCCTTGAAAAATGCGGGGTTAAAACGCGGGTTATGACCTCCTTCGAGATGCCGGGGATCAGCGAAATTTTCGACCATCGCCGGGCCATAGACATGCTGGAAAGCGGTGAAGTGGTTATTTTCGGCGGCGGTACCGGGCACCCATTTTTCACCACCGACACCACTGCCGCCCTGCGAGCCTGCGAGATCAGGGCGGATGCAATACTCAAGGCCACCAAGGTTGACGGAGTCTACTCCGGTGATCCGGTCAAGAATGTTGAGGCGGTACGTTATCGCAGGCTTTCGTTTGGCGACGCCCTGCGCCAGCGGCTGGAAATAATGGACTCCACCGCCTTCTCGCTGTGTCAGGACAACGGCATACCGATCATTGTATTTAACTTTCAACATCCGGGAGCGCTGGCCGGGGTGATTGGCGGGGACACTGACTGCGCCACTTTCGTGGGCGATTTCGAAACTCTTGCCTATGATGATCAGGGAAAGGCTCAGGTGGAGCGGTCAAGGCCATCGCGTCTCAAATTGCAGCAGACCGATTTCGTATAACCAGACAGGGAGGCAGAATCCGATGAGCAAGCCGAAAATCGACAATCTGATACCGGAAACCAAGCAGCGGATGAGCAACGCCATTCAGGCGCTGACCGCCAATTTTTCCTCGGTTCGCACGGGCAAGGCTTCGCCCGCTCTGGTGGAAAATATATCGGTGGAGTACTATGGTTCCACCACCAAGGTTCGTGAAATCGCCAGTATTACCACGCCGGAGCCTCGTCTGCTGGTGATTCAGCCTTGGGATCAGAATGCGGTGGGCGGCATTGAAAAGGCGATTCTTGCCTCCAACATGGGGATCAGTCCGGTCAGCGACGGTCGCGTCATCAGGCTGCCCATACCGGAACTGAGCGAGGAACGCCGAGTCGAATATGGCAAGATGGTGAAGAAGCAGGCGGAGGATGCCAGAATTGAAGTGCGCAACATTCGTCGGGACATGAATGAACTTGCCAGGAAGGCGGAGAAGAATTCGGAGATTACCGAGGACGATCTTGACGACCTGCTGAAGGAGATTCAGAAGCTGACCGACGACAGCGTCAAGGAGATAGACCGTTTACTGGCGGAGAAGACTGAGGAGCTGATGCAGGTTTGACTCTGTCATACACGACGCTTATGACAGGCAAGAGTTCTTTCGGCGCGGTAGCCAAGTGGCAAGGCAGAGGTCTGCAAAACCTTTAACACCGGTTCGAATCCGGTCCGCGCCTCCATTTTCCCGCCCTGACCGCCATTTTTTCATGAATTAATGTTGGTGTTGAATTGGTCGGTCGGGGTGCGGTTGTGTAATATTGAGGTTGATTTGCGCCATGGCCCGCAAGGAGTCGAAGAGAACCAGGAAAACAGGCGAGACCGCATCGCGAAAATCCTCCGGCGCCGCCGTCGGCAAGGGGGATGCCGAGTCTGCCGATGACGCGATGAGCCGATGCGTGGCTTTGTGTCAGGAGGGGCGCTGGCGGGAGGCTTTGTTGTTGTGCCGGAAAGCAATCGAGAAAGCCGAGAAAAACGGGCGTGGAGATGTGGTCGTGGGCATGCGGGCGGCGCAAGTCAAGATTGACCGGTCTCTTCGGCGGCAGATGATTGGCGCCCTGATCGGAGCGACTTCGGAGCTTCTAAAAAAGGAGTACCTGCTGGATGTTCCCGAATAGCCAGCCCATGGAGGGGGTGAACCTAGCTGACGTGTTTGCCGGCATGCTCCAGGAAATTCCCTGGAACATGCTGAGAAACTGTGTTCAGGCGAATGCCCGTATTCACAAGCGCTGCACTGCCGGGGGGCATCGACTGGAGACTAGGTGGCGGCAGCGGATAGAGAAGATATTTGTGCAGGAAGCGGAGAGGGAGGACTTTCCCGACTCGTTGTGCAGTACTCTGTTCGCTTGCTGGTACCCGCAGCAGAAAGAGCTTTACGAGCAGCTGGAGGAGTATTTTCATTCCGACGAATACAAGGCGTACCGGGAAAAGCATGAGATAGAGGAGGGAAAATACGTTTTGCCCGACCAGCGTTTCGAGGAACTATTTCGGATCGCCGACCTGCAAAAATGGCGGACTCTGCTGTGTTTCAGCCCGTTGCAGTTCACCGAGGAGCAGGCGTGCCGCATCGTCGATGACTCGCAAGGCAACACGGAGCTTCTGGAAACGGTCGAAAAAGTACAGAGGCAGCGCGACGAGAAGGACAGCGAGCTTGCCCGGCTGAACAACGAATTGAACTCTGCCCGGACACGGTTGGAACAGCTTGCTGCCGAGGTGCAGGAATTGCGCAGGCTGCGTCGGGAATTGAAGAGCGAAGCGGAGGCGGCGCGCAAGAAAGCCGATTCCGCGCAGCAGGACAGCTCCCGTCTGCGCCGCCAGGCGGAAGCCGGGGAGGACAAGGTGGCCCAGGCCAGACAGGAGGCGAAAAACGAGTTGCTGCGTAAAACCAAGGTTTTAAGTGATGAGGTGGAACGGCGCAGCCGCGAGCAGAAGAACTGGCAGGATAAATACGAGAAGCAGCACCGTCT